>CAIXHJ010000504.1 GCA_903919165.1 uncultured Holophagaceae bacterium | reverse complement strand
ACTCAGGCCGGCACCCGGGAACAGCACGTTGATGCGCAACCCGCGCACGCCGGCCGCATGCATCGCCTCGAGCTCTTGGTCGGTTACCTCCGGGGTCACGACGGCGATTCCCCGCAGCCGGTCCGGGTTGGCTTTCAACACTTCGAGCATGTACCCATTGTCGGTGCCGTAGACGCTGATCTGGACCAGGACGCCCCGTGCACAGCCGGTCGCGTTCAGCATGGCGAGGTACTTCTCCCCGGGCGCGGGTGGCGGTGTGTAGCTGCGTAAGGGGGCCATTCCGTAGGCGGCACTGGCGGCGATGACATGGGCGTGGGTATCGCAGGCGCCCGCCGGCATCTCGAAGGATGCCGGCTCCACGTGCGCTGAAGGCGCCAGGCAATAGGGCGCGGTGGGAAGCTCGGCTATGGGGTTCATTGTGTTCCTGCTCAGGTCAGCTCGGTCCCGACTGTTTCAGGCAGCAGGAAGATGGAGACTGCCGCCAGGACGAAGGCGACGGCCAGGAACGCCAGGGCCGCGCCGACGCCCATCTTCATGGCGAAGAAGCCGACCACGGTGGGGGCGAGGGCACTCAGCATGCGACCCGTGTTGTAGCAGAAACCCACCGCCGCGCCGCGGGCCCGGGTCGGGAACAGTTCGGAAATGAAGGCCCCGAAGGCGCTGAAGTAGCCGGACCCGAAGAACCCGAGGAAGGGGCCCATGACCATGAGGGCCGTGGGGTTCCGGGTGTTGCCGAAGATGAAGACGAGCACGGCGGAGATGAGGAGGTACCCGGCGAAGGTGGGGCGCCGGCCGAACTTGTCCGCGATGAAGCCGAAGGAGACATAGCCGACGTAGGCCCCGACCATCATGGGGATGATCCACATGGGGGCCTTGACGATGGAGAGGCCGGCGCCGCCCTTGGCGATGGGGGAGCCCAGGAAGCTGGGCATCCAGGAGAACAGGCCCCAGTAGGCGAACATCACGAAGGTGGAGATCAGGGTGCTGATCAGCGTGAAGCGCAGGAGGTCCGGGGCGAAGATCTGGAGGAAGCCGCCCTTTGCCTTGGGCTCGGCCTTCTCCTTGTTGTGCTGGTTCACCCAGACGGCGGGCTCCTCGACCTTGGTGCGGATCCAGAGCGTGAACAGGGCCGGGATCACGCCCACGAAGAACATGACGCGCCATCCGAACCGGGGCAGGATCGTGGCGGCGGCAATGGCCGCGAGGATGTAGCCCAGGGCCCAGCCGCTCTGCATCAGGCCGATGGCCTTGCCCCGGTGCTTGGCGGGCCAGGTCTCCGAGACGAGCAGCGCGCCGGAGGCCCATTCACCACCCATGCCCAGGCCGAGGATGGTGCGGGCAATGGCCAGTTGGACCAGATTCTGGGCCAGACCCGAGAGGCCCGAGCAGATCGAGAAGATGAGCACCGTGGCCATGAGCGCCTTCTTCCGCCCGAAGCGGTCGGCCATGGCCCCGAACAGGATGCCGCCGAAGGAGGAGGCGAAGAGGGTCACCGTCACCATGAAGCCGGCCACGGCGGGATTCAGGT
>CAIXHJ010000503.1 GCA_903919165.1 uncultured Holophagaceae bacterium | reverse complement strand
TGGTCGGGGTCAAGGCCCAGTCTGTCGGCCATGGTTCAGTCTCAGTGACCTTCAGTGAACGCGAACAGCGGTGACTTCCGTATAGAGTTGAAATCCGGCTCCATGTGCCACTGGAAGACGAAATTGGCATCCAGTTCCATGGCCTTTTTCAGGCTTTCGGCGGAGGCCTCGGCATTCTCAGCCTGGGCGAAGGCGACAGCCCGGAGATAGTGCAGCGAACCCTTGGTGGGGTGGTTCTTCAGGGCCTTCTCGCTGAGCTTGATCGCTTCGTCCGTGTGACGGTGGTTGAGGCAGGCCTGAATCTCGGTGATGGGGTCGACCCCGACAGCCTTCGCCGGATGGAGTTTGGATTCACACAGAGCGAGATAGACCTGTGCCCGACGCTTCATCGGCCAGTTGTCAGCAGCCTGGGCGTCCACTGCAAGGGTTGCCAAGGCCTTCGCGGCCTCGGTGTGCTTGCCTGAACCCACCAGCTTCAAGGCCTTGGTGAAGGCAGTGGCCAGAGGGGAGGGCGAGGGCCGGGCAGGAGTCGGTGCTGACTTGGGTGCGGGTTCGGTCTTGGCCTTCGTCGCCATGCGGGATCCTCAGGATGCTTGAGAAACTATAGAGTGACAGGGTTTCTCCGGCAAATCCGGGTTCGCTCTGCGATCCAGGCCAGAATCACATCTTGAACAGAGCTTTCTCCTGGTTGAGGATCCGGGTCGAAACGAGGGTCATGAGCCCGGCCAGCCCCACGGTCATGCCGAAGGCGATCAGGTACTCCACCCAGCTGAACTGCTGGCTGAAGAGCTTGCGGAGCGCCAGGCAGACGTTCACCACGGGCACGTAGGAAAGAAAGGCCATCTTGTCCACGCCCGGCGCCATGGTGAAGACGCCGAGGAACACCACCAGGAAGATACCGGGCGTGATGGCGCTGCCGGCTTCGATGGTGTTCTTGGCCTGGATGCCCATGAGCAGGATGAAGTTCGAAAAGAAGAGGCCAAGCGGCACCATGATCATGAAGGTGAGCCCCAGGGTCATGGGGTTGGCGATGGCCGCCATGGCTTGCATGGAACCGGCCGACCCGCCGCCCATGATGGCCATGGAGATCCCCATGCTCAGCAGATTCAACAAGGCCGCGATGACGCCCATGCTGAAAATATAGAGCAGCTTGCCCAGGATGATCTGGTTACGCGGCAACCGGGTGGCCATGAGGCTCAGGAGGGTATGCCGCTCCTTTTCGCCTGCGGTGACGTAGATGCCATGCTGCATGGAGCCCGAATACATCATGATCATCAGCAGGTAGGGCAGGAACCTGCCCATGGCCTTGCCGATCTCGAGGGCCGTGTCGGCGGCGTTCTTCACCTCCAGCTTGAGGGGCTCAGCCAGCTGGGCGGAGGCTCCCAGGCTCTGGAGGCGCCCTTGAACCCAGGTCTTCTCCTGGATTGCGAGGGCATCCTTCAGGCGTTTCAAGGCGACCTCCGAGGCCCGCTCGCTCTCGTCCATGGTTGCGGTTAGTTTGAACGTCTCGTGCCGGAGGAGGGCGGCGGCGGCGTTGGGATCCACTTCCAGCGCCAGTTCCAGCTTCTGGTCCCGGATGGCCTGTTTCAGGTCGCCTTCGGGTCTGGCCACCCGGTCAAAATGCTTGGCCTCCAAAGCCAGGACGTCGGCCAGGGCGCCCGAAGGATCCGAGACATAGACCCGGCTGACCTTGTTCTGATTCTTGGCCTCATCCCGCTTGCCCATCTTGGCCATCATGCCGAAGATCGCTGGGTAGAGCAGGAAGGGCAGGACGAAGGCGAAGAACATCGTCTTCCGGTCCTTTGAGAGTTCCAGGAACTCCTTCTTGGCGATGAGCAGGGCGCCTCGCATCAATTGCCTCCCTCTGACTCAGCTGCGAGTTGGAAGAAGACCTCATCCAGGGTTTTCGCGCGTCTGGACTCTAGGATCGCCCGGGGCGGGGCATCCCCGTGCAGCTTGCCGTCGAAGATGATGCCCACCCGGTCGCAGATCTCAT
>CAIXHJ010000502.1 GCA_903919165.1 uncultured Holophagaceae bacterium | reverse complement strand
GGAGGGACTGTTCGACTAAATTCCTTAGGCGTAGAGTGAGGGACCACATAAGCTTCCCGGCTTTGCTCAGCGCCTCGGCCCAGGCAGGGCCGATTAACTTAATTCGTTAGGCGCCTTCATCACCCAACTGCACTAGGAGGATGGATATAGGGGAGGAAGCGCTATCAGATCTTTTTCTTCGGCTGCTTCTCCTGTTTGTTTTTTGCGTTCTCTTTCCGCTTCTCGGATTTCTGCTTCTGGCCCTTTTCCTTGTCCTTCTTGCCGCCTTTATCTCCCATGACGTCCCTCCTTGAATGCTGGTGTCCTTCACCTGCAAACGATCGTAGTGCATTTACATTATCAGCGCCATCTTCACTTCTATTCCAAATGGACGAATGGCTGCCTGACAACAGCAACAGCTTGTACTACTCTTTGGTCAACCAACGTCTAACCCTCCGCTCGACTAGAACCCTGCCTGCATTGCCTCCCGTTCTTTCTCTTCTCACTACTTCCTCGTCTCCGCTCAGGGCCTCGGTGCAAGCAGGGCCGGTGAGCTTCACCTGTTAGGCTCGCTCGGCACCTCAATTTATCAGCAATCATTGCGTCTTTCTAAGTCGCTCAAATTGCGTCCATCATGAAAACAATAGGCCGATATGTTGATTAGTATTAATTTTTCGAGCACGATTCCTCCAACGTTCTTGCATGGAGAACCCTATGAAAACCACTTGCACACATATCTGGCATCTCTGCTTTGCAATTAGCCTCTTCCTGGCTGCCCCACTGGTTGCTGCACCCCAATCACCTTCGCCTACAGACTCCGCTGCCTCGGTCTTAAAAATGGAGGAGGGCTTCGTCGATGCGAACGGCGTGTTGATCTACTATCTCACCCTCGGGAGGGGGCGCCCGCTCGTCATTCTGCACGGCGGACCGGGCGCGTCGCATGACTACTTCCTTCCGTACCTGCTTCCGTTGGCCCGCACCAATCGGCTTATTTTCCTCGACGAGCGTGGTTCGGGACACTCCGAAAAGCTGGAAGACCCGTCGCTCTATACGGTGGAGCACATGGTCGAGGACACCGAGGCCGTCCGCCAGGCCTTGGGGCTGGGCCGGATCGGACTGCTGGGGCACTCCTGTGGTGGAGTGGTCGCCCAAGCCTACGCTCTAGAGTACCCGCAGCACCTCACCCACCTGGTCCTGTGCAGCACCTTCCACAGCACGAAGAAAATGAACGAGGTCTTCCGGGGCATGAAGGAGAGAATGGCCCCCGAGCTGCGGGATCGGATCAACAAGCTGGAACAGGCGGGGTTGTTCGGCCACGGCAAGGACTACGAGAAGAACCGGTACCAGCCTGACTACATGGTCGCCGCCTGGGGCGAGGGCTACTTCCCGTACTTGTACCAGCGTCGGCCGGATCCGAACTATGATCCCATCCAGTCCGGCATTTCAGCATGGGACCTCTACCGACAGATGTGGGGCTCCCACGGCGAGTTCGTTATCGACGGCAACTTGGTGTCGGTGGAGTACGCGGACCGGCTCCCCTCTATCCAGGTGCCGACCCTCATCACCGTGGGGGACCACGACGAGTGTGATCCCTCGCTGGCGCAGGAGATGCACAAGCTGATCCTTGGATCGAAGCTGGTCATCTTTCCCCAGAGCGGTCACATGACCTTCGTAGACCAACCAGCGAGGTTCATAAGAGCAGTGGACGAGTTCCTGTACACGGGCAATGTACCGCCTTCGAAGAAAGAGTCTGAGCATTCAAGTACAAAGCCATAGGCATCAAGCCTCTCAGGCGCATAGTCGCACATTAATGAATGCGCTCTTCGTGCTCACCACCTTTCATTCACCCGCCCGCCTAACCCTTCGCTCAACTCGGACCCCGCCCGCATTGTCCTGCGCTCTCTCTGAACTTCCCGCTTCCTCGGCTTCGTTCAGCGCCTCGGTGTAGGCGGGCCGCTCGGTGGAATGCACCAGCCTGAACGAGGACCAAGCCACCCTCCTCATCACCTTCCTCCGCAACAGCGACATCGTGCGGGACTTCAAATATCGACTGGTGAAGGCATTCCGCGCCCTGGTCAACCAGGCCAAGACGCCCATGAGCCAGATTGATGTGGTGGTTGAATCACATCCTTCGGGGTCGCCTCTCTTTTTCATCTACACAATTCGATGGCTCCGACAAAAACCCATCCCCGACCTTTGACAAAGCCAACGACCGCCACCACATTCAATGAATGGAATCAGGCAAGGTCTCCCCTGCCTGGGTAAGCGATGGGAGTAACGTGCGCAAGACAAAAATCGTGATCACCTTGGGACCTGCCCTTATGCAGGGCGACCGATTGCGCGAAGCCCTGAAGGAGGCTGATGCTGTTCGCATAAATGCCAGTCATGGTGATCCCGAGACACGGGCAGAAGCCCTTCAGAAGGTCCGTTCCCTCGCTCTGGAATTGGATCGGTGCATCCCGGTGTTCCTCGATCTACAAGGGCCCAAGTGGCGGATCGGCGCCTTAGAACACCCTCTTGATCTAGTCGAGGGCAGCCAGGGCGTCTTCTACGCCCCGGGGACGCTGATCCCAACTGACTGTGCCTGGGCCGCTCCCTTGCCGCACCCGGAACTCTTTGAAGGGGCGGTTCCGCGCCAGATCTGGCTCCTCGATGACGGGGCCATCACCGTGAAAATCCTATCCAGGAGTACGGATCTGTTGAGGGCCGAAGTGGTCATTGGTGGGCCACTGAATTCGCGAAAGGGCATCCTTCCGATCGGCATGGACATCCTAACGAACCCTCTAACCGACAAGGACCATTTAGACATCAGGTGGGGTGTCGATCACCAAGTGGACCTCTTCGCTCAGAGTTTTGTCCGCCAGGCATCTGATGTCCAACAGTTGCAGGCCATCATTCACCATCTGGGCGGGAACCAGCAGGTCATCGCCAAGATCGAGCACCCCACGGCCCTCTCCCATTTAGAGGAGATTCTTGATGTCTCATGGGGCATCATGGTCGCCCGTGGCGACCTTGGAGTGGAACTTGGCGTCGAGCGGGTCCCAAGCCTTCAGAAGCAAATCATTCGGGCGGCTCGCAAGGCCCTCAAGCCGGTCATCACCGCTACCCAGATGCTGGAGAGCATGATCGAGCACTCCCAGCCCACTCGCGCTGAAGCCAGCGATGTGGCGAACGCCATCTGGGATGGCACCGATGCCGTCATGTTGAGCGCAGAAAGCGCCGTTGGCGCCCATCCAGTGGAATCCGTGGAATGGCTTGCCCGCATCGCCGCTGAAGCCGATTCCAATGTGAAACAACGAGTAACCACTATGCCGGAGGACCTGGTAGAAAAGGTATTGGCCCGTACAGAGATTTCCGTGGCTTTTGCCGCTTGCCAAACATCGGATGAGATCAATGCTCGCTGGATCGTGGCCTTCACCGAAGGTGGCGGCATGGCTCGAATGGTGAGCCGCCTTGCAGGGCGCACGCCGATTCTTGGCGCAACCGTGGACGAGAATATCGCCAGGCTCATGGGACTTCTGCGTGGGGTCACTGCCTTGATCATCCCCAAAGTGGCCAACACAGATGAGTTGGTGGATGTGGTTCACGAGTTGCTCATTGCTAAACATGGAGCCAGCAGCCACGACCGGATCGTGATGACCATGGGCCTGCCCCTGTGGAAATCAGGCACCACAAACACCATGAAGATAATGACCTTTTAGGCCACGAATCCCGTCCGCTGGCTCTGGCTTTCTGGGAGGAAAGACATG
This sequence comes from uncultured Holophagaceae bacterium, assembly GCA_903919165.1. GTDB lineage: Bacteria > Acidobacteriota > Holophagae > Holophagales > Holophagaceae > Geothrix. The sequence goes on along the minus strand of CAIXHJ010000502.1, from coordinate 78 downwards.
CGAGCCGCATTCCGAAGGCCCAGATGCGGATAGCCCAGTGGGTTGTTCGCGTCGGTCCGCCGAAGGCGGAGGCCAAGG
>CAIXHJ010000501.1 GCA_903919165.1 uncultured Holophagaceae bacterium | reverse complement strand
GTTTCCTTCCCTTCCTGACCCCAACCCGATGACGCGTGCCATCCGCGCTAGAGGACCCCTCCGATGACCGACCAACCCACTCCGCTGTTTTCCCGTTCCTGGGTCCGCATGGGGCTCCTGGCCGCTGTCACCGCCCTGGCCACGGTGCTGGTGATGGCCATGTACTCCAGCATCTCCAGCCGCAAGGCAGAGGCCCGGCAGACCAGCCTCCGGCTGGTGGACCTGGACGAGAAGACCGTCGATCCCGCCCTGTGGGGAAAGAACTTCCCCAGGCAGTTCGACGCCTACCAGCGTACCGCCGAGAAGTACAACACCAAGTACGGTGGTGCCGGCAGCGAGGCCCTGCCCAAGAGCCGCATCCAGGAGGATCCCCGCCTGGTGACCATCTTCGACGGCTATGCCTTCGCCATCGACTTCAACCAGCGCCGGGGCCACGCCTACATGCTGGATGACCAGCGCAACACGAAGCGGGTCACGACCAAGCCCCAGACTGGCGCCTGCATGCACTGCCACGCTTCCAATACGGTGGCCTACCGGGAAGCCGGCCTGAAGGGCGGCGCTCCGGGAACTCTGGATGAGGCCTTTTCCAGCCCCAATGCACAGGCTCAGCTCATGGCCGGCTTCGAAGCCATCTGCAAGCTGACCTATGCGGACGCCACCAAACTCGTGAAGCACCCCATGGCCTGCATCGACTGCCACGATCCCAAGAACATGGCCCTGCGGGTGACCAAGCCCGGCTTCCTCCGCGGCATCGTGGTCCTGGCCAACAGCCCCGAACCCGTCCCGCACCTGCCCTCCATCGAGAAGTGGCGCAAGGGCGACAAGGCCGCGCCCTACGACGCCAACCGGGACGCCTCCCGCCAGGAGCTGCGCTCCATGGTCTGCGGCCAGTGCCACGTGGAGTACTACTGCGGCCCCAAGGCCACCCTGTTCTTCCCCTGGAACAACGGCCTGAAGGTGGAGCAGGAGGAGGCTTTCTACAACGACTACAAGTTCGCCGATGGCCACCGCTTCTTCGACTGGAAGCACGCCAGGACCGGCGCCGAAGTGCTCAAGGCTCAGCATCCCGAGTTCGAGATGTGGAGCCAGGGTGTCCACGCCCGCTCGGGCGTCTCCTGCGCCGACTGCCACATGCCCTACGTCCGCGATGGCGCCATCAAGATCAGCAGCCACCATGTGCGCAGCCCCCTGCTGGATGTCTCCCGCTCCTGCCAGACCTGCCACCGCTTCCCAGAGGAAGAACTGAAGGCCCGCGTCGTGGCCATCCAGGACCGCACCAAGGCCCTCATGGACCGCGCGGAGGACGCCGTGGTCGACCTCATCAACAACATCGAAGCCGCCAAGAAGGCCGGCCTGGACGAGGCGAAGCTGCAGCCCATCTTCGAGCTCCAGCGCAAGGCCCAGTGGCGCGTGGATTGGGTCAACGCTGAGAATTCCATGGGCTTCCACGCCCCCCAGGAGGCAGCCCGCATCCTCGGCGAAGCCATCGACTTCGGCCGCCAGGGCCAGGTCGCGCTGAGGGACCTGGGTGCCCCCAAGGTGGCGAAGAAGTAGGTTCCAACGATTAGAGAAGAAAGGAGGTCGCCATGTCCTTGACGCTCACCCGAAGAACTTTCCTGAAGGCCGGCTTCACCACTGCCGCCGTAGGGGCCGCTGGTGTTCCTCTGGAGGCTCTCCCAGCCGAGTCCAAGGGCTGGAACTGGGAACGGGGCGTGTGCCGGTTCTGCGGCACCGGCTGCGGCATCCGCATCGCCTCGAAGGACGGCCGGGTGGTGGCCGTGAAGGGGGACCTCCAGAGCCCGGTGAACCGCGGCCTGCTCTGCGCCAAGGGCTACGCCTGTGCCCAGATCCTCTACGGCCAGGACCGCCTGAAGCGCCCCCTCCTGCGCAAGAAGAACGGGACGTTCGACAAGCAGGGCGACTTCGAGGAGGTGTCCTGGACGGAAGCCTTCGACGTCATGAAGCAGCAGTGGTCCCGGGCCCACGGGGCTCTGGGCCCCACCGGCGTCGCGGTCATGGGCTCCGGCCAGTACACCATCCAGGAGGGCTACGCCGCCGTGAAACTGGTGAAAGCCGGCTGGCGATCCAACAACCTCGACCCCAATGCCCGCCACTGCATGGCCTCCGCGGTGACAGGCTTCATGCAGACTTTCGGCATCGACGAGCCCTCGGGCTGCTACGACGACATCGAGCTCACGGACACGGTGGTGACCTGGGGCGCCAACATGGCGGAGATGCATCCCATGCTCTGGGCCCGCGTCATCGATGAGCGGCTCCGGCGGCCTAGCTACCGGATCTTCAACCTCACCACCTACGCCAACGCCACCTCCGAAGGCGCGGATGTGGAGCTCGTCTTCAAGCCCAACACCGACCTGGCCATTTGGAACTACCTGGCCCGGGAGGTGGTGAAGCGCGGCGCCGTGGACCAGGATTTCGTGGCCAAGCACTGCGTCTTTGCCGCCGGCCCCATGGACATCGGGTTTGGCCTGCGGGAGGACTCCGTCAAAGCCTTCCCGGCCGAAAGGGACACCCAGGCCAGGCAGAAGACCGTGGTGCTGACGCGGGAGGAGGCCATCGCCCGGGGCCTGGATCCGGAGGCCCGACACGAGCGCCCCCAGGCGGCTTCCGGCAGCGCCCAGCGGCATTGGCTCATCTCCTTCGAGGACTTCCAGAAGGGGCTGGAACCCTACACCCTCGACTTCGTGGCGGCCCTGGCGAAGGGGGATCCCGACGAATCCCTGGAGGCCTTCAAGGCCAAGCTGCAGCAGCTGGCCGATGACTATGCGAATCCCGCGCGGAAGCAGGTCTCCTTCTGGACCATGGGCTTCAACCAGCACACCCGCGGCACCTGGGTGAATGAGCAGGCCTACATGCTGCACCTCCTCACGGGCAAGCAGGCCCGGCCCGGCGCCGGCGCCTTCTCGCTGACGGGGCAGCCCTCCGCCTGCGGCACGGCCCGCGAGGTCGGCACCTTCGCCCACCGCCTGCCGGCGGACATGGCCGTGGACGACCCGGCCCACCGCAAGCACGCGGAGGAGATCTGGAACCTGCCGCCCAACACCCTCAATCCGAAGGTCGGCAGCCACATCGTCCAGATGATGCGGGACCTGGAGGATGGCAAGGTCCGCTGGCTCTGGATCCAGGTCACCAACCCCTTCCAGTCCTCGGCCAACGCCAACCACTGGATCGAGGCCGCCCGGAAGCTCGACAATTTCATCGTGGTGTCGGATGTCTACCCGACCCTGTCCTCCAAGGTGGCGGACCTCATCCTGCCTTCGGCGATGATCTACGAGAAGTGGGGCGGCTACGGGAACGCCGAGCGGCGGACCCAGCTCTGGCGCCAGGTGGTGCTGCCTCCCGGGGAGGCCCGCAGCGACGTGTGGCAGATGATGGAGTTCTCGAAGCGCTTCACGTTGGCCGAGGTGTGGGGCGAGCAGAAGGTGCCCGGCCTGGACGCCGAGGGCTACGAGAAGGGCAAGCTGCCTGCGGTCCTCCCGGCGGCGGAGGCGCTCGGCTACAAGCCCGACAGCACGCTCTACGAGGTGCTCTTCGCCACGCCCGCCGCCAAGAAGTTCGCCTGGCCCGATCCCGTGGCCTGGGGCAAACCAAACTCCACGGCCGTCCACGCCGGCATCAAGTGGTTCCCGGAGAAGGCTCTGTTCGAGGAGTACCGACGCTTTGGGCTGGGCCACGGCCATGACCTGGCTCCCTTCGACGTCTACTTCAAGCGGGAGGTCTCCGGTCTGCGCTGGCCCGTGGTGGACGGCAAGGAAACGCTCTGGCGCTTCAACGACCAGTACGATCCCTATGCGAAGAAGGGCTCCGGCATTGATTTCTACGGGACAGCCATGAAGAAGGTCCCGATGGGCGACCTGGAGGGCCCCAAACCCGGGGCTCCCGTGGCGCTGCCCGGCAAGGCCAAGATCTTCTTCCGTCCCTGGCAGGAACCCCCGGAATCCCCCAACGCCGAATTCGACCTCTGGCTCTGCACCGGGAGCGTGCTGGAGCACTGGCACTCGGGCACGATGACCCGGCGGGTGCCCCAGCTTCACGCCGCTGTGCCTGAAGCCCTGCTCTTCATGCACGCCAAGGACGCGGACAAACGCGGACTCAAGGCGGGGGACTTGGCTTGGATTGAGTCCCGGCGAGGAAAGATCCAGGCCAGGGTCACCCTGGGAGGCCGGAACAAGGTCCCCCGGGGACTCGTCTACGTGC
>CAIXHJ010000500.1 GCA_903919165.1 uncultured Holophagaceae bacterium | reverse complement strand
TTCGCGCACCATGGCCTCATTCGGGGCCAGGTACACGCAATAGATCTTGTCGTCGGTGACGTAGCTGTGGACCCACTGGATCTCCGAGCCCATGGAACGCAGGACTCCGCATGATTTTTGGGAGATGGCCTTGAGTGTTTCAGCGTCCAGGCTCCCTGCGCCCGGGATATTGCGTTCGATGACGTACCTTGGCATGTGGACCTCCGGTGGGGTGGGGCTTCAGGACGGCGAGGACTGAGCAAGGGCGAGGGTGATCCAGGCGGCCATGCCGCCGACGAGGGATGTGACGTTCTCGAAGCCCGCATCCAGGAGGATCCTGACGGCCTGCGCCGAGTGGCCTCCGATCTGGCAGAGCGCGACGAAGGGCTGCGGAGCCTTCCTTATTGAAAACGCTTCCAGCGATGGGCGAGGCAAAGTCGGGTGACACTACTGCGGCTTTAGCACCACGGGGATCTCGACGATGTAATCGACAGGGATCTTGTTCCCGGTCGCGGCATCCCGGATCGCCTGTTCGCTGGGGCCATCGTAGATGCAGAAGGTCTTCGTCTTGTCGGCGTTGGCGTAGGAATACACCCAGCTCACCCCATGGGTGGAGTTGCAGGCGTTGACGGCCTTCTTGGCCGTGGCGTCCAGGCCGGCCAAGGCACCCGCCGGGAAGGTCCGCACGACCATGAAGCGGCGCAGGCCTGTTTCAGGCGCTTGAATGGCTGGCGCGCTGTCAGCTGCCGCAGTGGGAGTGGACGCCTGCCTGGCCCCAAGGCCAGAGGGCAGGAGGGCAAGCGCCGCGAGGATGGGCAAAGCGTAGGACCGAATTGACATGGGTTCCTCCATGAGGATGGATGAGAGCACTGCCTGCCAGAGGAGCAGTAGCCCAATATGGCATATTTTGAATTTGAGTCAAGGTATCAGTATCAATAAAAATCTCTGATTTTTACCAAAAAACAACCTGGTCCCGCGGCGACGGATCCGGGACTTTCCGGACGGATCTCAGCACCGTTCGAACAGCACCACCCGGTTGCTGTTGGTGCCCTTGTCATTGTTGCCCACGCCCCAGATGTGGGCGGTCTTGGTGAAGGCTTGGCTGTTCACGAGGACGCCGTGGGCCTTGAAGCCGGCGCGCAGCCCCAGGGGCAGCACCACCTCATCGAGCTTTAGCTTCCCGCGACGGACCTCGCCCACCTCGAAGGCAACGAACCCTCCGCGCCGGGTGACGCGGTGCAGTTCCGCGAAGACTGCGGCCATGGTGTCGGACCAGGCCTCTACCGTGCGAGGTGTGCTGATGCCCCGTCCGATGGCCTCGGCATCGAGGCCGGTGAACCAGCAGCGCAGCCAGTTGTCGCCGGTGTAGTCCACCACGTCGAGGAAGGGTGGCGAGGTGACGGTGAGGGCCACGGAACCATCAGGCAGGGCGGGGGTATGGCGGGCATCGGCCGTGAGGAACCAGGCGTCCCGGGCGGCCAGGGACAGGCTGCGCCACTGGGTGGGCTCCAGGCCGGCAAGCAGTTGCTTGGTTTTCTTCAGGATCAATGCATGCGTGTCGCGGTAGGTGGGGACCTGTTCCCGCTGGGCGTTGATCTGCCGCTGCTTCTCGGCGGTGAGGGCCTGGTTGGGAGGCAGGGTGTAGACCGAGAAGAAGCCTGGGCTGTGGCCCGTGAGCCGGTTGGTCGCCACCATGCGGATCCAGGCATCGAGGGCATCCAGTTCGCCTGAAGCTTCCCGGCCGCGGAACCAGTCCCGGAGGCCGCGGATCTCGGCTTCCGTCTCCGGATGGAAGAACATCCCGAGGTCCAATGCATCGGGGGCGCCCGTGTGCGGGATCTCCTTCAGGCGGTTTTTCACCGCCGAGGGCTCCGGTGGCGTCAGGCGTGGCTCGGCCAGCATCCGCGAGAGGGGGTTCACGTCGTTGGCCGCCACCCGTCGCCCCAGGAGGGCCGCTTCGATGGCGGTGGTGCCACGGCCGCTGAAGGGATCGTAGACCCGCTCCCCGGGCCGCGTCAGGCGCTCGATGAAGTGGCGCGGCAGCTGGGGCTTGTAGCAGGCGCGATAAGAGATCTCGTGCAGGTTCGAGGCCTGGCGCTGCCGGGAGGTCCAGAACTCCAGCGAGAGTCGCGGGAAGTTTCCGCCCTCCGCTTCCACGGCGTCCCAGGCTTCCTCGGGAGGCGGCGGATCGAAGATGGGAAGGCCACCGCCAGGGACGAAACCCGCGAGGAAGCTCCGCCTCACTGCTTCCTCACCCTCCGTCGCCATCCGCTTCTGCCCTTCTGAATGGTTCCAGGATAGCCTGCTGGAGATGAAGCCAGTTCCGAAACGCCACCCCGAACTGACGCGCCTCTACGTGGCGGTGGGCCTGGGTGTGCTGATCTTCATGATCATCCTGGCCTACAAGACCGTGGGCAACCGCATCGCCGAGGGTGGACTGGATGCCCCCACCCGCTGGACGCTCGTGGCCATCGGGACGGCCAACGTGCTGGCCATCGGCACCCTGCTCTTCATCGTGGCCCGCAGCCTGGCCAAGCTCTACTTCGAACGCAAGAGCGGCATCCTGGGCTCCCGCCTGCGCACCCGCATGGTGCTGACCCTGTTCATCGTGGGCATCGTGCCGAGCCTGATCCTCTTCATGGTGGGCCGGAAATTCATCAACAAGAACGTGGAGCGCTGGTTCAGTCCCGAGACCGAAGTCACCATTCGCGATGGCCAAAAGCTGGCCGAGGATCTTCGCGCGGCGGCCCACTGGCGCTTGGACTTTGGGGCGGTGCGTCTGGGAGCTTCCGCCTCCGCCGAGGCCCCGGCGATCCGGGTGGCCTCGGGCCTGGATATGGTGGCCTCCCTTGGCGTGCGTTCTGACGGGAGCGTGAAGGCCCTGGATCTCGGTCCCGGACTGCCGCCACCAGATCTGAGCGCCCTGGTTGGAGACAGCCAGCAGGAATCCCGGGATGGACTCTGGCTGTTGCGGGCCGTGCCCCGCGGCGATGGCCTTTGGGCCGTGGGTGTG
>CAIXHJ010000499.1 GCA_903919165.1 uncultured Holophagaceae bacterium | reverse complement strand
CGAGATCGTAATTTACCAACTGACAGTTACGGCAGCGGTAGAACCGGTACTCATCGGCATTGCCCTGCTTGTATTCTTTGGACCCTCCCGCCTTCCCGAACTGGGGAAAAGCCTTGGCAAAGGCATCCAGGAGTTCAAGAAGGCCTCGAAGACGCTTCAAGGAGACCTTTAGGCTCAGGCAGCACTGCGTGAACGAGGCCCTGGGATCCCCCGGGGCCTTTTCCGTTTCGACTCTGCCCCAGGTCCACCCCAACTCCGTGTCCCACCAGAGGGCCTGATCTCGTTCAAGGGCTTCGGGTTCTCTAAAAAATCATCCAGAAGCCCAAATTTACTATTGCTTCCTTATTTTAGAAAATTTAGAATTATAGAACCATGAGCCACCCTGATCCCGCCCTCCAGCACGTGACCAAGCAATTGAAGGCTCTGGCCCACCAGGGCCGCCTTTCAGTCATTCGGGCCGTAGTGCAGGGCCCGGTGGAAGGAACCCCGGCAGGTCAGATCCAGACTCACCTGGGCATGGCTGCCTCGACCCTCAGCCACCATTTGGCCGAACTCACTGAGGCGGGTCTGCTGACGGCGGCCCGACAGGGGACAACCATCCGCTATGCCGCCCGATTCGACCAACTCAAGGCCCTGACCGAGTATCTCTGGCAGGACTGCTGTGGTGGCGGATGCCGCGATCCTTACTGCATGCCCTAGGAGGTGCCAGTGCTCATTCGATTGACTCTGCCCCGAGCAGCCCCAGGCGGCATTGCCGTAGGTGCAAATAAGCACGGGTAGGGTCTGTAAGCCCCAATCTCACTGTCGATTAAAGAGGAGATTTCCATGACCAGCATCCAAGTGTTTGATCCCGCCATGTGTTGCTCCACCGGCATCTGCGGCCCAACCGTGGAGCCCCATCTGGTTCGGTTTGCCGCTGACCTGGATTGGTTGAAGACGCAGGGTGTCACGGTCGAGCGGTTCAACCTCTCCCAACAGCCCATGGCCTTTGCCGCAGACGCCGATGTCAAAGCGGCCCTTCATGAAAAGGGCGAGGGTGCCTTGCCCCTGATCAAGCTGAACGGCAAGGTGCAGAGCCTTGGAACCTACCCCTCCCGAGAACAACTTGCCGCCCTGGCTGGCGTGGGCATGCCTGCTCCCTCCATTTACACGGAAGCAGTCCAGGAACTGGTCTCCATCGGCGCGGCCATCGCCTCAAACTGCCAACCCTGCTTCAAATTCCACTACGACAAGGCCAGGAAGCTGGGGGTCTCGCGGGAGGATATGCTGCGTGCCGTCAAGACGGCCCAGGGTGTGAAGGAAGTGCCCGCCAATGCCGTACTGGGCCTCGCCGAACGATTCCTGAACGACCAGACGGCGTCCATTTTTGGGGCTCCGGAAATCAAACTCCTCCCCACGGGAGCTCCGACAACCTGCTGCGGTGGTTCCAGCGAGACCAATGGATCTTGCGGCTGAGGCCGCCATCTCATGCCTTCACTCATCCCCCATCCCACACCGATCCTGTTCTTCACCGGCAAGGGCGGTGTCGGCAAGACCTCTTCCGCCTGTGCCACGGCCATCGCACTCGCCGAAACCGGCAAGCGGGTGTTGCTGGTCAGTACCGATCCTGCTTCAAACCTAGATGAGGTCCTTGGTATCACGCTCACAGGCGAGGCGCTTTCGATTCCGGAGGTGCCAGGCCTGTCCGCGCTGAATATCGACCCAGAGGAAGCTGCCCGAGCCTACCGGGAAAAGATGGTAGGTCCAGTCCGGGGAGTCCTCCCGGATGCCGTGGTCGCCAGCATGGAAGAGCAACTCTCGGGTGCCTGCACCACCGAAATTGCCGCCTTCGACGAGTTCTCCAAACTCCTGGGGGATCCTGCCCGAACGGCGGCCTTCGACCACATCCTCTTTGATACCGCACCTACCGGCCATACTCTCCGCCTGCTGGAACTTCCCTCAGCCTGGTCCAACTTCATCGATACGAATGTCGGCGGGACCTCCTGCCTGGGGCCGCTCTCCGGGCTCGCCGCACAGAAGGCCCTCTACGTAGCTTCCAACGCTGTGCTTCGGGATGGTGGTCAAACGACCTTGGTATTGGTCGCTCGACCCGATGAGCCCTCCTTGCGAGAAGCGGAGCGCACCCGTGCTGAGCTTGCCCAACTTGGCATCCAGAATGTTCATCTGATCCTCAATGGCCTCTTCAAGGCCATAGACCGCTCAGATGAAGTCGCCTTGGCGATGGAAGCTCAGGCCAACCTGGCACTGGAAGGACTTCCAGAAGGCCTGCGGGACCTTCCACGGACCACCATTCCCTTGCTTCCCTTTGGCCTTGTGGGTATCCCGGCACTCCGGAGCATGGGAAATCCAGAGCTATCGGGTCCAGCGTTGACCATGGGGGCGGCCATCGACGCTTCCCGATTCGACACCATGGCATCCCTCTTGGACAGCCTTGCCGAGCAGGGCAAGGGCGTGGTGATGACCATGGGCAAAGGCGGCGTTGGGAAGACCACGCTCGCGGCCCATCTGGCGACCATTCTTGCGGGTAGGGGTTTTCGGGTAACCCTAACCACCACAGATCCGGCAGCCCATATGGAACAGGCAATTGGTGAGCGGCCCTCTACCTTGCGGGTAACCCGTATCGATCCCGAACAAGTTGTGCAGCAATACCGGAAGGAAATTCTGGCGACCGCTGGACAAGGGCTCGACGCGCAAGGGAGGGCGATGCTCGAGGAGGATCTCCGCTCACCCTGCACCGAAGAGATCGCTGTTTTCAGGGCATTCGCCGACACTGTGGCCCAGGGCGAGGATCACTTCGTGGTCATCGACACGGCCCCCACTGGGCATACCATTCTGCTCCTGGATGCGGCGGAGGCCTACCACCGAGAGGTGCTCCGCAAGACCAGCGATATGCCAGAGGCCGTAAAACAACTCCTTCCCAGGCTACGAGATCGGGCATTCACGCGAATCCTGCTGGTGACCCTGCCAGAAGCCACGCCTATTCATGAAGCCATGCAACTCGAACGGGATCTGGCGCGGGCTGGAATCCACCCCTTCGCCTGGCTGGTGAACCAAAGCCTTACCCCACTGACCGTGACGGATCCGGTTCTAAGGTCGCGTCAGGCCGGTGAGGCCAAACACCTGGATGAGCTTCTGAACCATGCCCCCCGAGTCGTGCTGGAACCGCTTTCCTTCAGTCGTTCAATCTCTTCCCATCTCACCGGAGTCCATGCATGAACGCGCCCAAGCGCCTTTCCTTTCTGGATCGGTACCTCACCCTGTGGATTTTCCTGGCCATGGGTGTGGGTGTGCTGCTCGGTTATGCCGTCCCCGGCTTCAACCGCGCCATCAACGCCTGGAATGTCGGCACCACCAGCGTGCCCCTGGCCGTGGGGCTCATCGTCATGATGTATCCCCCTCTGGCCAAAGTGAAGTACGAGGAACTGCATCTCGTCTTCCAGAACAAGAAAGTGCTGGCCCTATCGCTGGTGCAGAACTGGGTCATCGGGCCCCTGCTCATGTTCGGTTTGGCGGTGCTCTTCCTGCGCGACAAACCCGAATACATGCTGGGGCTGATCCTCATTGGTCTTGCTCGCTGCATTGCGATGGTCATCGTGTGGAACGACCTGGCCAAGGGCGACACGGAATACTGCGCCGGGCTGGTGGCCTTCAACTCGATCTTCCAGGTGCTGTTCTTCAGTGTGTATGCCTGGTTCTTCGCCACCATCCTGCCTGCCAAGCTGGGCCTCCCGGGCGCAGTGGTGAACATCACCATTGGCCAGATCGCTAGAAGCGTCTTCATCTACCTGGGGATTCCCTCATCGCGGGCTTCCTGACCCGTTTCGTGCTGGGCAAACTCAAGGGCCTGGACTGGTACCACCGGGTCTTCGTGCCAAGGATCAGTCCCCTCACGCTCATCGCCTTGCTCTTCACCATCGTGGTGATGTTCAGCCTCAAGGGCGACACCATCGTGAAACTCCCCTTCGATGTCCTCCGCATCGCAGTACCACTGCTCATCTACTTCGTGGTGATGTTCTTCTTGAGCTTCTGGATGTCCAAGAAGGTCGGAGCGACCTATCCCCAGAGCACAACACTGAGCTTCACCGCCGCCTCGAACAACTTTGAACTAGCCATCGCTGTGGCCGTGGCCACCTTCGGCATCGCCCATGGAGCCGCCTTCGCGGCTGTCATTGGCCCCCTTGTCGAGGTTCCGGTGCTTATCAGCCTCGTCAGCGTGGCTTTCTGGCTCAAGACCAAGTGGTATCCGGGAAGCCCTGAGGATGTTTCAGACGTAACCTGCTGCCCGGCGGTCGAACCTGACAAGAGGTGAATCATGGGCGCCTTCGACGGCAAGGGCATGGTGGTCCAAGGGCTCCGGTTCCTCTCCCCGAAGGAAGCCCTGGATTCCTTGCAGGACGGGGCTCTCCTGGTGGACCTTCGCACTGATGAACTCGTCGAGATGAAGGCATTCCGCGTCCCTGAGGCCATCCATATCCCCCACCGCGAGCTACCAGTCTTCTTCTCGGAACTACCTAGCAACCGTCCCCTGCTCCTGGCGGACACTTCCGGCGTGTTCACCAAGGATGCTGCCCAACTCCTCCTGGACCACGGCTTCAGCGAAGTGGCCTGTCTGAACGGCGGCATGCTCGCCTGGGACCAGGAGGGCCTTCCCCTTGATACCGATCCCGAGGCCATCCTCCACGGTGAGTGCGCCTGCGTGATGATTTCCCGAAAGAAGAGACGCCCCATGACCCGCTCCATCCTGTTCCTCTGCGTCGCCAACAGCGCCCGTTCCCAGATGGGTGAAGGCATCGCCCGCCAGATGTTCCAGAACCTCCTCATCCAGAGTGCGGGTAGTCGCCCGAGTCGGGTCAATCCCTATGCCATCGAGGTGCTTGCGGAGCAGGGCATCGATGGCACTACCCACACTTCTAAGAGCGTCCAGGACATCGACCCGGCCTCCGTGGATCTGGTCATCACCTTGTGCGCCGAAGAGGTGTGCCCGCTCTTCCTGGGCAAGGCAGAGCGTTTGCATTGGCCCATTCCCGATCCCGCCAGCGATGACCCGGGCCTGACCCCCGAAGACCTGAGGGCGCGATTCCGTACTGGCAGGGACGAGATTCGCCGCCGATTGGAACAACTGAAGGCCGAGCGGTTCTGACCATCGAGCCGGAAGGGGCGCCCTCGAATTGCTTGCTAACTTCGATTAAATCCCGTGTGTGTAAGGATGAATTCTGCAATAGCACCAGGGTTGTTCAGATCGAGCCTCGGGATTCTCAGATTCGGCAGTGGACTGTCACTGGCCACCGCCACAATCTCAGGGTCATCTTGGCAGAGAAGGGGGTTCCCTTCAGATGCGCGATGGATCTCCAACTTAGGGTGGTTGTGAGTCTTGAATCCCTCGATGAGGAGCAGATCCACAGGCGTCATGCGCTCAATCAGGGATTCGATGCTGGGCTCAAGTTCTTCTCTGGACTCGTGCATCAAGACCCAGCGTGACGATGTGACCACCAGGACCTCAGAAGCCCCGGCCTCTCGATGCCGGAAGGAATCCTTGCCAGGCTTGTCTACGTCGAAACGGTGGTGGGCGTGCTTCATGGTCGAGACCTTCAGTCCAGCCTCCTTGAGGATCGGCAGAACCTCAACCACGAGGCTGGTCTTCCCGCTGCCACTCCAACCGACGATGCCCATGACCTTCATGCAAGAACCCTCCATGAACCTGATGGATTCTGACTTCAATCGGGTTCGGCTTTTCGATGCGTCATCACCTGCGAGTATCTTCAGGCTAACGGGTGATCAGAGCACTGGCCATGCCTTAGGCGGTGG
>CAIXHJ010000498.1 GCA_903919165.1 uncultured Holophagaceae bacterium | reverse complement strand
TTTCGCGTGGCCCACCACGTAGGCCAGGATCGCGTAAGTGAGGGAGACGATGAGCGTGCCCCCGATGGCTAGGCCATCCAATCCATCGGTCAGGTTCACGGCATTGCTCGTGCCCACCATCACCAGCCAGATCCAGGGAATCAGGAAGACGCCGACATTGGGCCGGAAGTTCTTGAAGAAGGGCACCGAGAGCTGACTTGTGGCGACTCCCCTCAGGCCGAAGTGCAGGATGAGCCAGGCGACGACCAGGGAGATGCCCGTGAGCAGAGCCATCTTCTGCCAGCTACCGAGACCGAGGTTCTGCTTCTTGAGCAGCTTCTGGGCATCATCGAAGGCGCCCACCGTTCCGAAGCCCAGCAGGGCCATGAGGGCCACCCAGATGGCGCCGCTCTTAAGGTCGCACCAGAGCACCGTGGAGACAGTGATGACGATCAGGATGAGGATGCCGCCCATGGTGGGCGTACCCGCCTTCTTCTGGTGATTCTCAGGGCCCACGTCGCGGATGTGCTGACCCATCTTGAGGGCCGTCAGCGTGCGGATCACCCAGGGTCCCAGCAGCAGGCTCAGCACCATGGCCGTGGCGGCGGCCATGGCTGTTCGGAAGGTGACGTACCGGAAGACCGAAAATCCCGGAATCACGTCGCGGAATGGGTAAAGGAGCCATGGAAGCATGTGTGGTCCAGAGTCTGATGGTCAGTGGGCGAGGAGCCAATCCACGGCGCGCTCGGCGCGCCAGAACCGGCTGCCCTTCACCAGGATACGGGCTCCCGGTGGAATTGCAGAGAGCCCTGCTGCATCGTCGCGCAGGGCCTCGAAATCCGGGAAAGCTATGGCCCGCAGGCCGAACCCTTCCGCATAGTCCCCCGCAAAATCGCCGTAGGCCCAGAGGCGGGACAGGCCCAGCGCCTTTAGCGCCGCGCCGGTCTCCCGGTGGATCTTCGGTGCCTCCGACCCCAGCTCCCGCATAGACCCCAGCACGACCACCGCCTCTCCACCTGGCACCTGCATCAGAGCGCGGCCGCAAGCCAGGATGGAGTCCGGGTTGGCGTTGTAGGTCTCGTCCAGCAGGAAGCCGCCTCCATGCAGGCCATGGAGCTGACCTCGCCCTGGTCCCGGTGTTACCGTGCCGAGCCCTCGGGCCACCCGTTCTGGATCGTGCCCCAGCCGGACTGCCAGGGCCGCGGCCAGGGCGGCGTTCCGGATCTGGTGCTCTCCTGGCAGCTGGAGGCGGATCGGGATCGAGCCCGTGGGCATCCGGAGACGAAAGGCCCCTCCGGTCGCGCCGAGTGATTCCACGTCCTCCCAACCGAAGGGTTCGCCTTCACCGACCGGCAGCGCTTCGGCGTGGCGGGCCCAGGGCTGTTCGGCGATCCAGCGGCACCACTGATCCGCAGCCGGATGGGCCCAAATCCCTCCGCGATCGAGCCCGGCCACCAGTTCGCCCTTGGCCATGGCGATGCCCTGAAGGCCCTCAGCGAAATACTCGACGTGGGCCGAACCCACCATGGTGATCAGCCCCGCATCCAGGGGCGCGATCTCCGTGAGCCGCCGGATCTCCCCGGGCGTGCTCATGCCCATCTCCAGCACAGCGGATCCCAGCCCCTCTGGCAATGTGGCCAATGCCTCAGGCATGCCCAGGGTGTTGTTGCGGTTCCCTGGCGTCTTCCACCCACCCACGGCGGCGGCTAGCAGCTCCTTGGTGCTGGTCTTTCCCACGCTTCCGGTGACGCCGAACACGATCTTCGGCCGCACTGCGGCGAGACGTGCCTGCCCCCAGCGCTGGAGGGCCACCAAGGTGTCCGGCACCACGAGTTGTGGACAGTCACTGTCCAGTGGATGATCCACCAGCAATGCTCTGGCTCCCTTTTCCACGGCCTGGAGAGCAAATTCATGTCCATCCCGCTCGGCCCGTAGGGCCACGAAGCAGGCGCCAGGCTGAATCGTGCGGGTATCCAGCGATAAGGAGGACGGTACCACGGCACCATCGCCGAGGATCTCTCCTCCCACCTTGGAAGCAGCCTGGAATAGTGACCAGAGGCTCACGCCGTCTCCTTCGCAGATGCCCGCTGCAGGCGGTCCCGGATAGCCATCCAGGCCTCACCCTCCGGCGGCCGCTCCATGACGATCCTTTCGAAACCCGCATCATCCAGTTCGTGGAGCAGCGCATAGAGCCGCGAAGCCAGGGCTTCCGCATCCAGGGGCAGGAGAACGCCGCGCACACCGGCGGGCAGGGCTGGAAGGGCACCGATCCCCACATAGGCCACGGATCCGGCTGGCGAGGACAGGCCCGCGCCATGCTCGA
>CAIXHJ010000497.1 GCA_903919165.1 uncultured Holophagaceae bacterium | reverse complement strand
CCCCAAAGGCATCGCCTACGGGTGCCGGGTCGGATCCCACACTCCGGAGGGCAGGGAGTGGTTCCGCCGCTCCTTTGAAGCCGCGATCACCCTGCCCGGCCCGGAGACCGAAGCCCTGTGCGAACTGGCGCAATCCGCGGACATGACGCTCGCGGTCGGGATCATCGAGCGGGATGGCGGGACCCTCTACTGCACCCTGCTCTACCTGGGTTGCGACGGCCGCATCCTGGGCAAGCACCGGAAGCTGATGCCCACCGCCGCGGAGCGCCTGATCTGGGGGTTCGGCGACGGCTCGACCATCCCCGTGCTGGACACGGCTGTGGGCCGCCTGGGTGGCGCCATCTGCTGGGAAAA
The DNA here is from genome assembly GCA_903919165.1 of uncultured Holophagaceae bacterium. Lineage (GTDB taxonomy): Bacteria > Acidobacteriota > Holophagae > Holophagales > Holophagaceae > Geothrix. The sequence continues at coordinate 6,437 of CAIXHJ010000497.1, read as the reverse complement.
CTACATGCCCCTGTTCCGCGCCGCGCTCTATGCCCAGAACCTGCAGATCTACTGTGCCCCCACGGTGGATGACCGGAAGACCTGGCTTCTGACCCTGCGGCACATCGCCATGGAGGGCCGGTGCTTCGTGCTGAGCCCGGTCCAGTTCCTGCTGCGCTCGGGCTGCCCAGAGGACTACGAGCCGATCCAGGGCAACACGCCAGGGACCGTCCTGATCCGGGGCGGCAACGCCATCGTCGATCCCTTCGGCCAGGTGCTGGCCGGTCCCTGCTTTGGCGAGGAGACCATCCTGACCGCCGATCTGGATCTCTTGGAGATCCCCGGACCCGGTTTGACCTGGGCGTCATCGGGCATTACGCCCGGCCGGATGTCTTCCAATTGAAAGTCAACACCCGTCCCCAGGCGGCGGTGTCGCTGGCACCAGATGGCGGTCCAGGCTGATCAGGGAAACGGCGGCATCAGGCAAGGAATCCCAAATGGAGAAGAAGGGGCCTGAGGCCCCTTCTTCTCCATGACGCGAGCCGGATTACTTCTTCTTCGCGGCCTTCTTCGGGGCTGCTTTCTTGGCGGCTTTGGCGGCCTTGGAGGCCTTGAAGCTCATGGACTTCGAGGCGGCGATCTTGATGGGAGCGCCGGTCTGGGGATTGCGGCCCGTGCGGGCCTTGCGGGTCTTCTGGCTGAAGGTGCCGAAGCCGACGAGCGTGACCTTGCCACCCTTGCCGACATGGCCGGCGACGGATTCAAGGAAGCAGCCGATGGCTGCGGCCGCGGCGGCCTTGGTGATGTCGGCAGTCTTGGCGACGGCTTCGACGAGTTCAGCCTTGGTGAGGTTCTCGGCCATGTTGCTGGCCTCCTGTATGAGAGCGCCAACGGGCGCTGGGTGATGTGCCGCTTGGATCTTGCCTCAAATTCGAATTCGTTCAAGTACAGAAAATTTCTTTTTTCTCAGGCTTGATCTACTTCTCCTTCAGGACCTGTGCGGCCTGAGCGGCCTTGACCCCCAGGATCGAGGCGGCCTCCTCCACGGACCACCCCGACTCGATGGCCCGGGAGAGGAACTCCCATCGGGCCGCCTGCAGGGCAGTGGGTGTGTGACCGTCCCCCTGCCCGTCCTCTGCGAGCAGAGCCTTGAACAGGAGCCTTTCAAGGGGTGCGTCCAATGCTGGAGAGACTTCGCCCTTGGCCTTCGTGGGCGCGGCCAGGATGCGAACGATGCCCTCTTCCTGAGTGATCAGACCCCGGCGTTGGAGCTTCAGCAATCTCCCGTAGAGCCGCCGGGCCAGGCGGCCTTTCGCTCCCTTGGAGGATTTCTTGGAGACCAGGAGCGAAGCAAAATGATCGAGGAGCGAGCGGCGCACCACTCCGCCCGGGTAGACATCGGTCAGGACCTGACGGATCCAGGCCCCGCTCAGTCTCCCGACAGCCATGCCCACTCCTGCTCTACCAGATGCTCAGCGAAACCCGTGACGCCGCAGACATGCCGCATACTTGCGATCCGTGACTTGCATATGAGGAATGAGCCAAGCCTTGAGAAAGTTGGGCATGGCCAGGGCGCTGAAGGTACCACTCCGGAACATCTGGAGCTGAACCTGGGCCTCCTGGATTAGGGTTGCATGCTCCGCGGCATGGGCCTCCCGCTCATGAAAGCCCAGTTCCTCCATCACCCGTTCTTCGTGGTCGAAATGGGCCCTGGTTTCCTGGATGAGAGATTCTATTAATGTCAGGGCTAGAGCTCGGTCGTGCTTTTCAAGCAAGGTGGCGTGAACCTGACCCATCAGAGTGGCGAGGCGCTGGTGTTCCTGATCGAAGACAGTTATTCCCACGGAATGTTCCGCACTGGACCAGGCAAAGAACGGAACATCAGGTTCTGGTGTTGATTTTAAAAACCACATACCCATTTGATGCCGCCCATGGTGCATGGTTTCAGAGATCGAAAAAAAAATGCTACTACCACCATCCGTCGAATGGGAAAAACACCGTGTTCGAAGGTTACGACCCCATGGAAATGTGTTGAATCAGGATTATCGTTCCTTTCTCCTGGCCAAACTCGCCCAGGGCCTGTTTGCCCTTGCCTGTGGGTGCTTGGAGTTCAAGACTGTGGGCCGTGGGAATGTCTGATGGTAGGGAAGGACACACTATGGACATGAAGCCGCTTAAAGGGCTCGTCGCCATCGTCACGGGTGGCGGACGCGGGCTTGGGCGAGCCATGGTGCTTGGGCTCGCGTCGGCCGGGGTTCATGTCATCGCAACGGCTGCACGGGAATTTACCGAGGTTGAATCCGTTGCGGAGGAAGCGTCAGAGGCTAGCGGTGAGGCCTGGGTGCTGCCCTTTCTTGCGAACGTCACGCGAGAAGGGGACTGCTCTCAGACTGTTGAGATGGCTCTCGAACGCTTTGGACGCCTTGACATCCTGGTCAACAATGCCGGTCGCGGCATGAAGTATGTCAGCGAACGATTCCTGACTGAGCCGACCCGATTCTGGGAGGTCACACCAGAGACCTGGCGCATGGTGATCGATACCAATGTTAACGGCCCCTTCCTGATGGCGAGGAGGGTGGCGCCGGTGATGGTCAAGGCAGGCTGGGGACGCATCATCAACATCTCGATGAACCACGAGACCATGCGCCGCCGAGGCTTCTCGCCCTACGGCCCCTCCAAGGCCGCGCTCGAATCGGAAACGATCATCTGGTCGCAGGACCTTGCGGGCACCGGTGTGACCGTCAACGCGCTGTTGCCGGGAGGGGCCACGCTCACCGGCATGATTCCGGATGCCGTTCCTGACCAGATCCGATCGGCTTTGCTCGATCCCGCCATCATCGTCCCCCCGCTCCTCTGGCTGGTATCGCCCGATTCGGATGGAACGACAGGCCGCCGGATCATCGCGACGAAGTGGCGGACTGATCTGAAAGGCAGGGAGGCCGCAGACGCGGCGATGGATCCGGCAGGCTGGCCATGAGGGCTCCGATTCCCCGGAACCTCGGCATGGTTGGATAATGGGTACTCGAGACCCGAACACCTACGACTCAGGAGGCTCCATGAAAACCCGCACCCTTGGCCATTCCGACCTGACCGTCTCTGCCCTGGGCCTCGGCTGCATGGGCATGAGCGAGTTCTACAAAAGCGGGACGGAGGCCGAATCCCTGGCCACCCTCCATCACGCCCTGGACCGGGGCCTGAACTTCCTGGACACCGCCGACATGTATGGCCCGTTCAAGAACGAGGAACTGGTGGGCCGGGCCATCCGCGACCGCCGGGACGAGGTGGCGCTGGCCACCAAGTTCGGCAACGTGAGAGGGGATGACGGGAGCTTCAAAGGCGTGAATGGCCGGCCTGACTATGTGCGCGCCTGTTGCGATGCCTCCCTGAAACGCCTGGGGGTGGATCACATCGATCTCTACTACCAGCATCGGGTCGACCGGACGGTCCCCATCGAGGAAACCGTGGGGGCCATGGCCGATCTGGTGAAAGCTGGGAAGGTGCGTTTCCTGGGGCTATCCGAAGCCTCCTCGGCCACCATCCGCCGGGCCCATGCCGTCCACCCCATCTCTGCCCTGCAGACGGAATACTCGCTTTGGACCCGGGATCCCGAGGACGAGATCCTCCCCACCACCCGGGAACTGGGCATCACCTTCGTGGCCTACAGCCCTCTGGGCCGTGGATTCCTCACGGCTCGGTTCCGCACGTTGGAGGACATCCCTGAAGGGGACTACCGGCGCAACGCGCCGCGGTTCCAGGGGGAGAACTTCCAGAAGAACCTCGATCTGGTGGGGAAGATCGAAGGCCTTGCCCGTCAGAAGGGCGTCAAGACCTCTCAGCTGGCTTTGGCCTGGGTGCTGGCTCAGGGGAGGGACATCGTGCCCATCCCGGGCACCACTCGCAGCAGCCATCTGGATGAAAACATCGCGGCACTCGATATCGTGCTTACCACGGACGACCTGGTCCAGATCCAGGCCGCGGCGCCTGTGGGGGTCGCCGCCGGACTGAGGTACCCCGAGGCCACCCTGGTCCATGTGAATGGCTGAATGGACCACCTGCTCTCCTGTCCCCTGCGAATCGGCAGCATCCAGGTGTCACACCGGATCGTTGAAGGTCGGTCCAACCGAACTGTGGAACGATCCGCCCTGGATAGGTAGCTGCCTATAGCGGCACCCATTCGCCACTTCGCAACGCTACGAGCCAGGCTTCCACGGCCTTCCCCTCTCTGGCCTTCAGTGCCTCCGCATAGCGGGTCAGCTGATCCCGGTAGCCAGCCAGCTCCTCTTCCTCGAAGGTCTTCGAATGTTTGAAGTCCAGGAGGCGGATGCCGTTGTCGTCCCAGACCACCAGGTCGGCACGTCCGAGGGCTCCGCTCGAAGCGGCTCCGACCAGGGGAAGCTCGGTTCGCCGACGCAGATGGCGCCAACCTCTGGCCTCGAACTGCTCCAGGAACCGGAGCGCGTTCTCGCGCAGGTGCGCCACATTGGGTGCGGCCGCCAGGCAGGCTGCAAGGGCTTTCGGATCCTCCCAGCGCGCCAGGAGATCGCGCAGGAAGGCGTGGACAGCTTGGCCTTCCTGACGGGCTTTGGCGCGGGTGCCGGGGGACATCCCGGCATGGGTGTCAGGGGTTTCCCCACGATCATGCAAGGCCGTCCGGAACGTGGGTGCCTCCAATGCGGGGGTCTCCGCCTGCGGGAGAGGGGCAGGCCGGGGTGGATCCTGGAGCAATTCGAGTTCAGGGTGGGCATCGGCGAGGTGCTGACCCCACTGGGCCCAGGTCTTGGACTCCGTCTGATCCTTCTTCTCCCTGGGCTCCTGGAGGAGCAGGCAGAGGCGTTCGCGGGCGCGGGTGAGGGCCACGTAAAGCAGATTCAACTCGTCGCGCCGCTGGCGGGCTTCGACGATGGGCTTGAGCTCCCGGTAGGCGCGACCGGGATGGTTTCCCACCTTCCACGCGAGGAGGAGTTCCCCGGTCCATGGCTTGGTGCGCAGTTCGCCGTGGCGGAAGGACCGGGGATGGGCATGCAGCAGGGGCAGGATGACATCGTCGTATTCCAGGCCCTTGCTGGCATGGACCGTCTGTATGAGCAGGTCCGCATCCTCTGCTGAGGCGGGCAGATCCCCCCGCTCCATCCCGGAACGCTCATCCTCCAGGAGCGCATAGGCCACCGAAGGATTGGCGGGCAGGTCCATCAGCATGGCAAGCAGGGCTGCGAGGTTGCGCCGCGCCCGCCGTGGTTCCATCGTTCCATGAATGCGCAAGGCGCTGAGCGAGTGAAGCAGGGCGCCTTGATTCAAGACACGCCCGGCCAGTTCCTGGGTGGACACCTGGCGCAGTTCCAGCAGCCAGCGGGCCGCTTCCCGGTGGGCCTCCGGAAGCATCTCAGGATCGAGCAGCCCCAGGCCGGGGAGCCCCGGACGGCCTTCCCGGTTTGTGGCGAGGCGTGTGATCTCTCCGTCGCTCAGCCCTACCACTTGGCGCAGCAGCGCCGCGCAGGGAAGCGGACGCTCGGGATGCGCCACGGCCTCCAGGGCTGCCATGACTAGGCGCACACCGGGGCTGTCCCAGAACCCCGTCTTGGCCACCACATAGGGCTGGATGCCCTGGTGCTTCAGACGCTGCAGCAGGGCGGGCAGTTTGGTCCGCTGCTTCAGGAGAAGAGCCCTGCGGCGCGGGCCGGGTTTGGCGGGGGCGCCCAGACATTGCTGCCAGCCCTCTTCTCGGGAGAGCCCCGCGATCCAGTTCGACAGAGCGGAAAGGTCCGCGCTCGATGAAGGACATGTCGTGCGGACGAGCCCCACCGGCAAGGCGTCGGGGCCCACGGCCCCCTGCACGCCGTCCAGGTTCCCAAGATCCGGAGCGAGCTGCGGCCAGACTTCATCCACAAAGCGGTTGGTCAGCGCCACCACCTGGGGTGTGGAGCGGAAGTTGAGAGGAAGCCGGAAGGCCTGGCCCCCTGCCGCCGCCAGGTGGTCGCGCAACAGGTCGGGATCGCCCCCGCGAAAGCCGTAGATGGCCTGCTTGACGTCACCCACGCGAACGATCCGCTGCGCACCCAGCAGAGACAAAAAGACATCCTGCGATCGCGACGTGTCCTGGTACTCGTCGACCAGCAGCAGCCTCGGGCCTGCGACCTCCAGCCCGCCCCCTTCCAGGCTGTGAAGGGCCTTTCGGACCAGATCCCCGAAAGTCGCCTGGGCCGTATCGGCTTTGCGATCCTCGAACCGGCGCAGGGCGTCCACCAACAGACACCGCAGCCATCCCTCCAGCGCATCGGCCACGGGCCCGAAGGTGATCATGGCCTCCTTGAAGGCGGCGGTGTAGTAAGTCCTATCGGCCTGGACCCGCCGACTCTGGCCCTGTGCCCAGTGCAGTCGGTTTGCCAGCCCTGCACCGGGACCAGGGACTTGGAGGATGCATGAAGACTTGAAATGATTCCTGTACCGACTGGTCCGATCCT
>CAIXHJ010000496.1 GCA_903919165.1 uncultured Holophagaceae bacterium | reverse complement strand
CGGGTATCCTCGAAGCTGGAACGAAACTCGGCTGACGCGCATCTAAAGTCTCTACAGCCCAGTCGTGATCTATCGGAGCCCCAGACATGAAGCCCCTCGCCGCCCTCTTCCTTCTTGCCGCGCCTTTGCTGGCCCAAGGCCCCGTGAAGTGGGAGCACGACTACCAGTCCGCCCTCAGGCGCGCCAAGGCTGAGCACAAGGTGATCTTCATGGACCTTTGGGCCGAATGGTGCGGTCCCTGCCAGTACCTCCAGAAGAACGTGTTCCCCAGCGTGGAAGGCCAGGCCGCTCTCACGAATGTGGTTCCTTTCTCGGCCTTGGTAGAAAAACGAGACAATACACCCCTACCCGAGGGCAAGAGACTCGCCGAGAGGTTCCGGATCAATGCCTATCCCACCATGGTCATCCTGGATGCCGACGGAAAGGAACTCCGGCGACAAGTTGGCATGTTCCGCACGGGCGCCGAGTTCGCGAGCTGGCTCGACGCGAAGTAGCTGAAAGATGGAGGCTTAAAGGTCCTTCACCCCACCGGAAGTCTTCGGGGGCTTGGGCAGGCGCTGCTTGAGGCCCTCCAATTCATCCTGCTGTGCCCCCAGGCTGGGGCGCGGTGGAGGCGGTGGCGGGGGTTTCTTCGGATTGGGTGGTGGGGGCGGCGTGATGTCCTGCACCAGAGTCTGAAGGTCGTGGATGGCCTCCCGTTGACCCGGCTGTTCCAGCAGCAGGCGCTCCAGCAGGGCCCGCGCTTCCTCGGGATGGCTGGACTCCAACTGGGCGCGGGCGGCCAGGAGCAGGGCCGGGGCACGCCAAGCGGGGATGGGCCGCGGGGAGCCCTGGCCCACCAGGGGCGCCAGTGCCTTCAGGGCATCCTCGGGGAAGCCCGTCCGCAGATCGATCTGGGCTGCCACCAGCACGTGGGCGGGTTTGCCATCGGAGGGACGCCACCGTCGGGCACCCGCCAGATCGCCACCATCGATGGCCCGCTGGGCCAGCCAGGCCTTCACGCTGGCAGGAGCCCAGAAGGTGGTCGAAGATTGGGCCGAAAGGTTCGAAGAGGCCAGGGCCACCAGCAGAAGGAGGATGGGCCGCCACTTGGCGAGGGGCTTTCCGGCAAAGAGGAGCCAGAGAGCCAACCCCGCCAGGGCCAGCCAAGCGCCCACTTCAGGATGGGCAGGCTGGAGAGAGCGCCGTGCGGGCAGGGGCAGCTTTCCAGCGGCCAGGGCCTGGAGTCCCGCGGCAGCCGATTCGCCATCCTTGAAGACCTGACCTCCGGTGGCTTGGGCCAGGCTGGCGAGAAATTCAGGGCGCGCTGTGCTGACGGTGGGTTCGGACCCAATCGCGGTGAAGCCCGCCCGGTGTGGAACCACATGGGGTTGACCGTCGCCGAAGGCCATCACGCAAACGGGGATCCGGGCCTTCTTCAGGGCTGCGACAGCACGCTGGAGGGCCTCCTCCGGTGACTCCCAGGTCTCCTCGCCGTCGCTGAGCAGGAGGATCACGGCGGGCAGGTCGCGGTCCACCTGGGCCGCCACTTGCGGAAGGCCGCGCCCTAGGCTGGTTCCCGGGGAACCCACTTCGCCAGGAACCACTGCCCGCAGGGCCTCGCGCAGCAGGGTGCGGTCCTCGCCAGGGGGCTGGACTGGAATGTCGTCCCCCGTGATCAGATCCAGGCCCCAGCGGAGGCCTTGTTGTGGCTGCGACCAGATGCGGTCTAGGGCTGCCACGGCGGCTTCCCAGCGGGTTCGGCCCTCTACATCGAGGACGGTCATGGAACGGCTCGCGTCAAGCACCACACAGACCGTCAGCCGGGGGTATTCCGGGAACCCCCAGCGGGGCTCGGCCAGGCCCACCCCAAGCCCCGCGATCATCATCGCCAGCCCCAGCCCCTGCCAGATGGGCCGCTGCCCCACGACTTGCACGCCCAACCCTGGCCGCAGGTGTGCGCGGAGGGCCAGGAACAGGACAAGCAGAACCAACACACCGAAGGGCGCCAGCAGCCAGGGGTGGGAGAAGGGGAGAGTCATGGCTCCTCCACCCAGTCCGGTTTGGGCTTTCCGCGCTTGAAGGCGAGATCTGTCGCCAAGGGAAGAACCAGAAGGGCTGCGGCCAGCAGGCACCAGCGAGCCAGGGGCCGGCCCTCGGTGGGCGAGTCCACGGGCAGGAGGGTCGTTTCCAGTTGATCCACCGAAGCCAGGCTGTGTTCAAGGCCCGCGGGATCCTCGGCGCTGAACGACTCGCCACCCGTGAGATGGGCCACCTGCTGCAGGGTGGCGTGGTCCACTTCCACCCGGAGACGGGCGAACCCGCCACCTTCTAGGGGCACGAGGCTCTCGCCGTTGACGCCGAGGGCCACGGCATGGATGCGGATGCCGTTGCGCTGGGCTTCTTCCGCCGCCTCCAAGGGCGTCACTCGCCCTCGATTCTGAACGCCGTCGGTGATGAGGAGGATCACGCGGCTGCGGGCCGGGCTGTCCTCCAGGCGCCGCACGGCGGTCATCAGGGCCGAGCCGATCGCCGTGCCATCGTCGCGGCTGTCGATGTCCAGCCGGGCCAGCATGCGCAGCAGCCGCAGGTGGTCGGACGTGAGCGGGCTCAGGGTCACGGGATGAGCGCTGAACAGGATGAGGGCGAAGCGGTCATCGGGGCGCCGCAGGACAAACTGGGCGAGGGTTCGCCGAGCGGCGTGCCACCGATCCTCGTTGGGTTGGTCGAGAATCCTCATGCTGCTGCTGCCGTCCAGCACCACGGCGAAATCCACCACGGGCGCCATGCCGCGGATGGACGAGCGCCATTCAGGTCCGGCTGCAGCGAGGCCCAGGACCAGGGCCAGCAGTACCGGGAGCCAGTGAGAACTGTAACGGGCCAGTACACTGGAAGGCCGGGAGGATGGGATTCCCCAGCGATAGATCACGCGCCAGGCCCAGATCAGCAGGGGCACTGCCACAAGCAGCAGCAGGGGATAGCGGAGGGAGATCATCGTGGGTGCCTGCCGTGGAGCGCGGCAATCAGAGGCTCCGCTGACGGGAAGGGGGACTCCGTCCGGCCAAAACGCGCGGCATCGAGGCTCTTCGCCCATTGGTCCCAGGGCCTGAGGTCATGGGCCTGGAAGTCCGCAGGTCCCCAGGCACGGGCGGCATCGCCGAAGTGGGCCACGAGCAAATCACGACCCAAGGCATGGACGGCATCCAGGCTGGCCCTTTCCCGATCCATCGGAGGCCAGTGGCGGTGGAAGACACGGGTGGCATGGTGAAGGCGGCGCCTGGCGGCACCCTTTAGCCATCGTTGGATCGCCCAGGCCATGAAGGCCATCGGTGGCAACAGCAGCAGGCTGGCCCAGGCCCAAGGGAAAGGGATGAGGGGCAGGAGGTCATCGTTACCGCCACCGAAGCCCATCCAGGGTCCGCCGAAGGGGATGTTGCGAGGGACCCACAGCCGCAGCTCGGGACTGCGTTGCTCGTTGCCGAGGTCCAGCGCAGGGATCACGGCGAGGCCGGGTTCCAGCGCCTGCACCTGGAAGCGCCAGCCCCGACCGTCCGAGTGCGGCTCCATGGATCGAAGCTGGAGCGGACCCAGGCGGTCTTCCACTGTAGGACGTGGGAGCGTGGGCCTCGAAGGATCCTCCTCCCGCAGTTCCAGCGTCAGCAGTTCACCTAGCTTCAGCTGGATCGGAGCTTTCCATACTGGTTTGGCCCCGACAAACACACCCACAGCCAGCAACAGAAACCCGGTCTTTCCATAGCTCGGATTTCGCTCGCGAAATCCGAGCAGGGCTGAATGCCAGATGGAACCCACCCCGCTCACGCTCCTCCCGCCCGTAGCCACGCGTTCAGCTTCAGGACGGGATCCTCCAGCAGATCCCAGTGCTGGCGCTCGATGGCGGGGGAGAAACCAGGGTCAGGCCAGGCCATGGCCTTGGGTCCTTGGTGGGTCTCCGGTTGGAACCACACGATCCGATGGCGCCTGGTCAGGGGTTTCAGCAGGGGCGCCAGCCCCTGTAACCCCGACCCGTTGCTGAAGAGCCAGAGCCGGTGCCCTTTGCCGTGCTCGCCCCAGTGGCCCAGGGCCTCGCGCCAGGAGCCCTCCGTGGGGATGGATGGTCCCCGCTCTGCCAGGGTCTCGAGGATGCGCAGGCCATGGATGCGACCTCGTTTGGGCGCGATGCGGAGGGCCGGGGTGCGGCCATCACCTGGCACCACCAGGCCCAGTCGATCCCCGGTGGCCTGGAGCGTGGTGAACGCCGCGCCGCAGAGTTCGAGTGCCCAGCGCAGGGGTGAGACAGGATCTCCCAGGAACATGGAGGGGGACGGATCCACCACCAGCCACAGCACCAGGTCGCGGCTGCTCTCGAAGCGCTTCATGATCGGCTCACCCGTGCGCGCCGTCAGGGGCCAGTTGATGAAGCGCGGGTCATCGCCCGGCACATAGGGCCGGTTCTCCACGAAGGTGAGCCCCGCGCCCTTGAACTTGGAGGGATGCAGGCCCTCCGTGCCCCCGCTCAGGCGTCCGCGCAGCCGCAACGGCAGGCGGCGCAGGCGGGCGAGAAACCGAGCGGGAAGGGGCATGGGGTTCAGTATGGCGCAGGCTGGGTGAGTCTGGAGTCTTCAGTCCTGAGTCATCAGGTACTGCATCCTGTGGCAGCGCTCTGCACCGCGCCAGTCAATAAGGCTTAGGCGCCGATCCACGCAACTTGAGCGGCCCAAAGGCAAACATGGCGCGGCCGGAGGAGGCAACAGGAATCCTTGGCTCCAGGTCGAAGACTCAAGGTCAAAGACTGAATACTGAAGACTGAAGACTGAAGACTGAAGACTGAAGACTGAAGACTGAAGACTGAAGACTGAGGACTGAGGGCTGAATGCTGATTACTGAATGCTGAGGACCGTCCCTACCACTTCACCCGCACCCGATACGTGAGCGTCGCGCTGCCTTCGCCGGGTACGGTGACTTTGAACCTCGCGGTGCCAGCCGCCTCCTTGGTGAAGGGGTGGCTGTTCTGCAGCACCTCCCAATCGCCGGGCATGGGTTCCAGAACATTCACAGTGACGGGTTCTTTCTTGGCGTTTTTCAGTTCGATCTCGAAGGCGGATTCATGCACGCTGCCGAACTTCCCCTGTCGACCCAGGCTCTTGTAGTCCGTCTGTTTGCGTCTGGCGGTGACGTCGAAGGCATCTCCCAGCTTCAGGCGTACCAGCTCGTTCTTCGGTGTGTGATCCACGCTGTCCTCGCCCACGAACTGGGCGCGGCCCTCGCTGTCACGCTTGTAGACGCGGATGATGCCCTTGGGCAGGGGCATGCCCAGCCGGCTCGACTCCTTGTTGTTGAATTCTACGAAGACGCCCACCTTCTGCTTCTCGCCCAGGTCGCCGTAGCTGCCGGAGTAATAGTAGGCCTGGCCCTGGAGCAGGTAATCCTTGCGGACGGGCACCGCGCTGGCGCTGAGCAGGGCCACCTGCTTGGTCTGGTTCACGGCGAGGGTGGTGGGGTGGTCCAGGGTGTAGAGGTGGTACTCGAAGAGGCTTTCTTCCGCCATCTGCGGGGCAGCAGCCTTCGCTCTGTCCATCATGGCCCCCACGGCAAAGGCCCGCTCGGGCCGCTGCTTCGCCCGGTTCACATCTCCCGCCACCAGCTGCAAGGTGGCGTTGGGATAGGCGGCGCCACTCTGGTTGGTGAGGGTCACCCAGCCGCTGAGGTCCAGGGTCTGTTCATCAGGCGAGAGGTTGGCCACGTAGTCGGCGCGCCAGGAGAGGCCGCCCGTCAGGTAGCTCAGTTCCAGATTCTGGGCCTTGTCCACGCCGCTGTTGAGGCTGATGACCAGGGTGGGTCTGGCCCGCAGGTTGCCGGGTACTTTTGGATAGACGATGCGGCCCGGGATGCTGGTCTCGATGCGGTCGGCGAACTGCAGCACCGTGCCGCCATTCGTGGCCAGCACCGTGGCTTCCTCACGAATCTCCTTGGACCCAGCGCCGTCGGGATTGGGCATGCTGCGCACCACCACCACCTTTTCGCCCACGTACTTGTCCAGCAGCTTCTGGGGCGTGAGCAGGTCGAAGTCGAAGTTCTGTTCACTCACCCAGAACTCCTTGGGGTGGGTCAGGTTGCGCAGCAGGGCCGTCTCTGGGCGGATCTGAGCCGACACCTCCTGGAAGGCTAGCCTGGTTTCGCCTTTTGGCAGGCGCACCTCCCGGGTGTCTTTCACCAGGGCCAGGTTGTCGTTGTAGATCGTAACCGCCAAGGCCTTCTGGTCTTTCAGAGTGGTGGTGGTTTCCTGGGCGATCAGCAGCGCAGGAAGGGCAGCGAGCAGGACGGTGGGGCGCATGGAACCTCCAAATGTCAGGTAAAAGCGTGGGCGGAATCGAGCCCGATACCAGGTCATGCCGGGAGGGAAGGAATCCTTTCAATCTTCCTGTCCGAAAAGCATCGCCCTTGCGACCGGGCACAGAGCCTCAACCGATCTGGCCAACCACCGCCAATTCCTGGATGCGCGCCAGGGCATTGTCTATCTGTCCCTGGAGCAGCTTTTCGGCGCCCATCATGGCCATCATCATCGGAATGTCAGCCTCGTCCACCAGGCACAGGGTGCTGCCTTCAGCGGTGGTCGCGATCTCGAAGCGCAACTCATGGTCGAACATCTTCCGGGCCCCGGGCACGAGGCTCACAAGCTGGCCGGGGATCCGGGTCTTCGCCACCATTTCCTGGGGCATCTTCATGCCCATGATTTCGATGACGTAGAAATGTCTGTCTGTGTCGCCGGTGAATCCCTGGGCTCCGGGTTCAAGGAAGGCGCGATGCCTCGACAGATCGGAGAGGAAGTCGTACAGCGTCTCTGCTGAGATGGGCAGCGAGGCGGTGACGGTCCTGATCGTGGTCATGAAGGCTCCTAGGATTAGTGTGATCGCTCGCCGAAGAAAGCTGTGCCGATACGGATCTGATCCGAGCCGGCGACGATGGCGGCTTCGAGGTCGCTGCTCATGCCCATGCTGAGGCGCAGGGATTGGCCGAGATCCTGTTGCATGCGCTCCCGCAGGGTGGCCAACTCGGAGAAGGCTGCCCTATCGTCGGGTGGCGGGATGGCCATGAGGCCCTTCATCGGAAGCCGCGGATCTCCGCCAAGGGACTCGATCAGTGCGGGTAGCTCGGCTTCCGTGCATCCACCCAGCTTAGTGGCCTCGTCCCAGAGGTCCACCTGAATCCACATGGGACGGATCACGTCCAATTCCTCGGCGAACCGCCGGAGCCTTTCTGCCAACTCGGGTCGGTCGAGGCTCTGGATCTCTGCGAAGTGCTGGAGGGCGGGCTTGGCCTTGTTGCGCTGGAGGGGACCCAGCAGGATGAAGCTGAGATCTGGCAAAGCGACGGCTTTGTCGGCGCCCTCCTGCACATAGTTTTCGCCGAATCGGGTGAATCCCAGGGTTGCGGCTTCACGGATGAGGGACAAGGGCTGCTTTTTCGAGACGGGCAGCAACTCGATGCTGGAGGGTTCTCGGCCGGCAGCCTCGCAGGCGCGCTGGATGCGGGCCTGCAGGCCCTCGATTCGATCCCTGAGACTCACGACAGGAAGAGGATCCGCTGGCAGGACTCACAGGTGATGAGGCTCTTCCCTTCCTTCAACTGAAAGAGGATGGGCCCACGGAGTTTCACGTTGCATCCGGAGCAAGCTCCGTTTTCGACGGCCACCACCACCCGGCCATGACGGGCGGCGGCAAGGCGATGGAAGCGCGCCACTTCAGCCGGAGTGAGCTTTTTCTCCAGCGAGACCTGCTTGGACTGAAGCACTTTCCGCGCCTGCACTTGGTTGGCGTGTTCCTCCAGGAAAATCGTGTAGAGATCATCGAACTGCGTCTGGGCCAAGGCGCGTTCTTTCTCGAGGACGACAAGGGCCTGCTCAAGGGCCTGGATGGTGGACTCGAGGGCCTTGAGGGGTCTGGCAACGGAAGCCTTGAGGCGTTCCTTCTCGTCGAGTTCGCGGATGGCTGCGGTGTACTGCACCTTCTGGCTGGTGGTTTTAACCGCGGCGCGGGCGCGATCCTCGTCCTTCTGGGCCTGGGTCAGCTCCTTCACCTTCACCAAGATCTGCGCACGGGCTGTGTCGAGAGCCTTGGTCTTCTCGGCGATCTGCTTTTCTGTCGTCTTGACTCTTGCGTCCAGGTTGGCAAGGTCTGGAGGGAGGGCCAAAAGCTCACGGTGGATGGTCGCCAAGTAGTCCAGGGTGACTTGCAGGTCGCGAAGGGTGATCAGTGGTTCCATGAATTAAGGCTACACCTCTATCAGAAAAGCGTCGGGGCTTTCCAATATCCAATTTAGACGAAGAAAATCTTCTTTAAATAATTTAGATTTTACGATTCTGAAGGCAATCGTACTTGACTTTGATTTTCTTGGATGCCAGACTTGGCACTCGCTGTTGGTGAGTGCTAACAGCCCTGTTCGTCCCTTTCCATCCTTAATTAGGAGGTCTCATGGCCATCAAGCCCCTGTCTGACCGCGTCGTGCTGAAGCGCGTCGACGCCGCCGAAACCGTCAAGGGCGGCATCATCATCCCCGACACCGCCAAGGAAAAGCCCATGGAGGCTGAAGTGGTGGCCGTTGGCGAGGGCAAGATCAACGAGAACGGCACCCGCAACCCCATGTCCGTGAAGGCCGGTCAGAAGGTGCTGATCGGCAAGTACAGTGGCACGGAAGTGAAGATCGACGGCGTCGACCACGTGATCGTGCGCGAAGACGAAATCCTCGCCATCGTCAGCTAACGACCTAAGAAACCAAGGAGACACACATGGCCAAGTCCATCATTTATGCCGAAGACGCTCGCCAGGCTATCCTGCGCGGTGTGAACAAACTCGCCGATGCGGTGCAGGTCACCCTCGGGCCCAAAGGCCGCAACGTCCTGATCGAGAAGAAGTTCGGTTCCCCGCTCATGACCAAGGACGGCGTCACCGTCGCCAAAGAGATCGAGCTCAAGGATAGGCACGAGAACATGGGCGCCCAGCTGGTACGCGAGGTTGCCTCCAAGACCTCCGATGTCGCCGGTGACGGCACTACCACCGCCACCGTGCTGGCCCGCTCCATCTATAAGGAAGGCATCAAGGCCGTCGTGAGCGGCGCCAACACCATGGAGATCAAGAAGGGCATCGATCTCGCCGTCGAGCTCGTTGTGAAGGCCATCGACGAGATCAAGAAGCCTGTCGAGGGCAACGCCATCGCCCAGGTGGGTACCATCTCCGCCAACGGCGATGAAGAGATCGGCAAGATCATCGCAGAAGCCATGGCCAAGGTCGGCAAGGATGGCGTCATCACCGTCGAAGAAGCCAAGGGCCGCGAAACTGAAATGACCGTGGTCGAGGGCATGCAGTTCGACCGCGGCTACCTCAGCCCCTACTTCGTGACCAACGCCGACCAGATGAAGGTCGAGTTGGAGAACCCTTACATCCTCGCCTATGAGAAGAAGGTCTCCAACATGCGCGACCTCCTGCCCCTCCTGGAGCAGGTCGTCAACAGCCGCCGCCCCCTGCTGATCATCGCCGAGGATGTGGATGGCGAGGCGCTGGCGACCCTCGTGGTGAACAAGATCCGCGGCACGCTGAACGTGGCTGCTGTGAAGGCTCCCGGCTTCGGCGACCGTCGCAAGGCCATGCTCGAGGACATCGCCACTCTCACCGGTGGCAAGGCCATCAGCGAGGATCTGGGCCTCAAGCTCGAGAACCTCACCTTGGCTGACCTCGGCAGTACCAAGAAGGTCGTCATCGACAAGGAAACCACCACGCTCATCGAGGGCGCCGGCAGCCCCGAGGCGATCCAGGGCCGCGTG
The DNA here is from genome assembly GCA_903919165.1 of uncultured Holophagaceae bacterium. Classification (GTDB taxonomy): domain Bacteria; phylum Acidobacteriota; class Holophagae; order Holophagales; family Holophagaceae; genus Geothrix. The sequence goes on along the minus strand of CAIXHJ010000496.1, from coordinate 19,852 downwards.
AAGCAAATTCGCGCCCAGGTGGAGACCTCCACCAGCGACTACGACAAGGAGAAGTTGCAGGAGCGCCTGGCCAAGCTTGTAGGCGGCGTCGCCGTCATCAAAGTGGGCGCGGCCTCCGAGACCGAATTGAAGGAAAAGAAGGCCCGAGTGGAAGACGCCATGCATGCCACCAAGGCTGCCGTCGAGGACGGCATCGTGGCTGGCGGCGGCGTCGCGCTTCTTCGCGCTTTGACGAAGCTAGCCGGGCTGAAGCTCACCGGCGACCAGGCCACCGGCGTGGACATCGTCCGCAAGTCCCTGAAGGAGCCCCTCCGCCAGATCGCCACCAATGCTGGCGTGGAAGGTTCCGTGGTCGTCAACGCCGTTCTCGAAGGCAAGGGCAACTACGGCTACAACGCAGCCACTGACGCCTATGGCGACCTGGTGTCCTTTGGTGTGATCGATCCTGCCAAAGTGGTCAAGACCGCCCTGCGCAACGCGGCTTCCGTGGCCTCCATGATGCTGACCACCGAGGCCATCATCACCGAGATCCCCGAGCCCAAGTCCTCCGCACCCGGCGGTGGCCCTGGCATGGGCGGCATGGAAGACATGTACTAAAAGGCCGTCGGCTCTCAGCCCTCAGCAGTACGGATCAAAAATGCCCCGCCGGTGCGGGGCGTTTTTGATTTTGCTCACAGTTCCGGATGCGCTACCGCCTGCCATTTATGGGTCGGGCACCGGGAAAGGCCGGAGCTAAGCGCGGGTCTTCCCGGGTGCGGTGTCCCCCGGGACTTTCCGGGACCAAGATCTGCCTCCAAAGGAGTTCGGGCTTATCGCGGAAAGACTAAGACCCCCTGGTCATCCCTAGATCCTTCCCACCTGTGGGGCCTTTATCTTAATAATGGCAACAATACCGTTTTTATTTGCTACCAAGGGGTTGACTATACGAATCGTCCGGAGCATGCTTCCAGCTAAATTCCCTTGGAATCCCTCCCGGGGAGGACTGTCAAAGCAGGAGAACCCATGGGTATGGGACTTCTCATCGATTTTTCGCGCTGCGTTGGTTGCGGTGCCTGCAGCTCTGCATGCAAGGAGCAGAACAAGCTTCCGGAAAAGATAGACGAGGTGTTGACCGCTTATACCTGGACCATAGTCCAGCAGAAGGAGGGCATCAACGTCCGCAGTTTTTGCATGCACTGTGACGTTCCCACCTGCGCATCAGTCTGTCCCGTTGCGGCCTTGACGAAAACGCCAGAAGGTCCGGTGGTCTACGACGGCGAGCGCTGCATGGGCTGCCGCTACTGCATGATGGCCTGTCCTTTCCAGATTCCGAAGTACCAGTGGGACCGCCCAGTACCGGTCGTTGGGAAGTGCATCATGTGCGCTGGCCGCCTGAAGGAAGGCAAGCAGACTGCCTGTGCGGAGGCCTGCCAGTACGAAGCCACTACGTTCGGGAAAAAGGAAGATCTCATCTGGGAGGCCCGCACGCGCATCCGCTCGAAGCCTGGTGCCTACGTGGACCATGTCTACGGGTTGACGGAGGCCGGTGGAACATCGGTGATCATGATCTCCAACGTGCCCTTCGAAAAGCTCGGCATGAAGACCAATCTGCCCGCAGACCCGCCGGCCATGCGCACCTGGCAGGTGCTCTCCAACATTCCTGATTTCGTGGGGGTCTGGGCCGTATGCCTCTATGGTGTGCACTGGATCACCGCGCGCCGCGAGGACGTGGCAAAGGCAGAGAGCCATAACAACGGACGAGGAGACCGGTCATGAATGCCACTGCCACCCTCTATCCCCGCCGATTCCGTCCAGGATTCTGGACCGCGGTCTTCGTTTTGCTGTTCCTGGCCTTCTGCGCCGTCACCGTGATCCGATATACCAAGGGCCTGGGCGCGGTCACCCACTTGAGCGACCGGTTCCCCTGGGGCCTCTGGATCGGCTTCGACCTGCTCTGCGGTGTGGGACTCGCTGCGGGCGCCTTCACCCTGACGGCGGTGGTCCACCTCTTCAACCTCAAACGGTTTGAACCCATCGTGCGCCCGACGATTCTCACGGGCTTCCTTGGTTATTCCTTCGTGATCGTGGCCCTGTTGTTCGACCTGGGCCAGCCGTGGCGGATCTGGCATGCCATCGTCTATTGGAACCCACACTCCGTCATGTTCGAGGTGGCTTGGTGCGTGATGCTCTACACCACGGTGCTGGCGGTGGAATTCTCGCCCGTCGTTTTTGAGTATTTCGGGTTCCATGCGCCCGCCCGGATCATCCACCGTCTCATCACTCCCCTTGTTATCATCGGCGTGCTGCTTTCCACCCTGCATCAGTCTTCCCTGGGCTCGCTCTATCTGATCGTCCCGAGCAAACTCCATCCACTCTGGTACTCGCCGATGCTGCCGTTGCATTTCTACATTTCAGCCATCGGTGCCGGCATCGGAATGGTGGTTCTCGAGTCCTACCTGAGCAAGCGGGCCTTCCATCGCCACCTGGAGATGGATCTGCTGGAGCCCCTCGCCCGGGGCATGGTGGTGTGCCTCGGCATCTATGGACTCATGCGCCTGCAGGCCATTCACCGCAACCACGCCTTGGGCAGCATCTTCAACTTCAGCTATGAAGGCCAGATGTTCCTCATCGAGTTTACCCTCGGCGTGATCCTGCCCGTGGTCCTCATGTCCTTCCGTCGCCTGCGATCCGATCCCGATTGGCTAGTGGGTGGGGCCTTCCTTGCGGTACTGGGCTTCGTGATGAACCGGTTGAACGTGAGCATCACGGGCATGGAAGCCGCATCCGGCACCCGATACATCCCCTCGGTCATGGAGATCATCGTGTCAGTGGGCCTGGTGGCCACGGGGATGGCGGTCTTTGCTTTCGCCGTTCGAACCTTCAACATCTTCCCTGGTGGACCCGTGTCCCAAACACTGGAGCAGGAAGAAGGAGCCTGAGCCTTGCGCACCCGCATCGGCATCCGTCTGATCCTCGGCGCTGGTCTTGCCACAGCGACGGTGATTGGCGGTATGGCTTTCGTCATTCTCCGCTCGCAAACCACACAGCTGATGGCAGAACGCACCCGCAGCGCAGATCAATTGAGTGAAACGATCAAGAGCGCCACCCACTTCGACATGCTGGAGAACCGGCGGGACAATCTGCACCGCGAGATCCGTGCCGTGGGTGGCCTGCAAAAGGAGGGCATTCGCAAGGTACGTGTCTTCAATAAGGAAGGCCAGATCATGTTCTCCTCGGCCAACGAGGAGATCGGCACCCGCTTGGATCCACGGGGCGAGGCCTGCTACGCCTGCCACGCAGAAGGACATCCGCTCGAACGATTGGAAATCCAGGACCGGGCCCGAGTCTTCCGGGCACCGGATGGCACGCGCGTCCTGGGCGTCATCAATCCCATTCCGAACGAGCCATCCTGCTCTGCATCCGACTGCCACGCGCATAGCGCGAAGCAGAGCCTGCTGGGTGTACTGGACGTGAATGTCTCTCTGACGCAAGTGGATGGGGAAATTGCCCACAGCCGCAGGGTCATCGTGGTCTCGGCCATCCTGGCCATCCTGGCAGTCTGCCTCATGATGTGGTGGCTCAATCATCGGTTGGTGGAGAGGCCTGTGGCGGCCCTGGTAGAGGGTACCCGCCGGGTCAGTGAAGGTGACCTCGGGGGATCCATTTTGGTCAGTGGACACCATGAATTGGGGGAATTGGCCAAGGCCTTCAACGACATGATCCACCACCTCGCCGAAACGCAACGACAGTTGGCCCAAGCGGACAAGCTGGCTTCTGTGGGCCGCCTGGCCGCTGGTATCGCCCACGAGATCAACAACCCGCTGACGGGCGTATTGAGTTATGCCTCGCTTTTGCGTAAGCGCATGGAGCACGACCCATCCGCCTGTGAGGACCTGGACGTGATCGTACGGGAGACCGTGCGTTGCCGAGGCATCATTCGGGGGTTGCTCGATTTCTCACGGCCCACGGCGCCGGCCAAAAAACCCATGGACCTCAATGATGTGGTGCGCCGGGCCGTGTCCGTGGTGATGACTCAACTCTCTCTGAACCATGTGGACTTGTCCCTTGACCTGGCTTCGGATCTGCCATCCGTCTTTGCGGACGCGAACCAGATCCAGCAGGTATTGGTCAATCTCCTTTTGAATGCTGCGGACGCGATCGGAGCTGAGGGAGGAAGGATCCGCGCCACGACGAAGCATGGGCTCTCTTCCTCGATCGAGCTCTTGCTGGAGGACAGTGGACGTGGCATCCCGCCCGAAGACCTGCCACGGATTTTCGAGCCGTTCTTCACGACAAAGGGCAACCATGGCACAGGACTTGGCCTGGCGGTAAGCTGGGGCATCGTCGAGGCTCACGGTGGATCGTTGGAAGTCCAGAGCGAGCTAGGTCATGGTGCCTGTTTCACCCTTCGCCTGTCGACAGCCCCACCACCTGAAGGCGGTTCGCCATCATCTCTTCCAAACCCCACCTAGGAGGTCACCATGACCGCCATTCTGATTCTCTTCATGTTCGTGGCTTTCGTGGGCATGGACTTCCTGGTGCGGACAACCCTGCGCCGGAGGCGGGAACATCGCGAACGCCAGGCTCGCGAAGCTGTGCTCAACACCTCTATCAAATTGGATTTCACCCACGAGGCCAAAAGCCTCAAGCGGGTGGAGGTTCCCAATCCCAAGGCCCGGATCCTTGCCGTTGACGACGAGGCCGTGGTGCTGGATTCCTTCCGACGCATTCTCGTGCTGGAGGGATTCAGTGTGGACACGGTCGAACATGGCCCCGAGGCCCTGGGACTGGTTCAGCGTCACGACTACGACTTCGTCTTCACTGACCTCAAAATGCCCGACATGGACGGCGTGGAGGTGGTGAAGGCCGTGAAGCATCTGCGCCCTGACGTGGACGTGGTCGTCATTACCGGCTATGGCAGCATCGAAACGGCGGTCCAAACCCTGCAGCAGGGCGCCTGCGAGTACGTGCAGAAGCCATTCACAGCCGATGAACTTGGCGATTTCGCCAAGAAGCTGCTCATCAAGCGTGAGGCCCGCCTGGACGCGGCCCGGCGGCCCAACGTCCGGGTCGTATCTCCGGAGATGGCTGAAGTGGTGCCCGCCTCTGAGTTCTGTGTGCCAGGCGGAGCCTTCCTGTCGGCAGGCCACGCCTGGGTGCGAATCGAGCCTGAAGGGCAGGTCCGTATCGGCATTGACGACTTCGTGCGGAAGGCCCTGGGTACCGTGAAGGAAGTGGTGCTTCCAGAGCGCGGCAGAACCGTAAAATCGGGCGAGCCGCTCTTCACCCTAAAGGGGGCAGCAGGCACGGTCCATGTGGCCGCCCCGCTCTCAGGCCGCATTGAACATGACAATGCCCACCTCAAGACCGATCCTGGCGAACTCATGCACAGCCCCTACGATCGGGGTTGGGTCTGCTTGATGACTCCCAGTGATCTCGCCAATGAACTCGCCTCATTGAAGATCGGACAACCTGTCATCGATTGGTACCAGGACGAGATCATCCGCCTGCGAACCCCTAATGGTCCTCAAAGCAGCGGCACCCTTGACTGGACGGCATTTGAGCAGCAGTTCCTGGGCGCGACCACTCAGGCCCACGCCTAGGCGAATGAGACATGCATTTAAGGATTCGGGGGCGTCAGCCCCCGAAGTTTTCTCCTGCGTGGTAGCTGGACCGCACCAGTGGGGCGGATTCCACGCGTTGAAAGCCCATCTCCAGGCCCTTCTGTCGGTACATGTCGAATTCTGCGGGTTCTACGTAGCGGTGCAGGGGAAGGTGGTGTTCGGAGGGGGGAAGGTATTGCCCGATGGTGGCGATATTTACCCGGTTCCGCCGCCAATCGGCCATGAGCTCCAGCACCTGGTCTGGGGTCTCGCCCAGGCCCACCATAATGCCGCTCTTCACCCTCATGGAAGGGGCATGAACGTCCCGCCAGTCCGCGGTCCGATGCAGGACCTCAAGGCTCTGGTCATAATCGGCGTCAGGCCTCACACGCCGGTACAGGGGAGGTACCGTTTCCACATTGTGGTTGAGCACATCGGGCCGGGCTTCCAACACGGTGAAAAGGGCCGCCTTACTGCCTCTGAAATCGGGGATGAGCACCTCGAGGCCACAGTGAGGCGACAAGGTGCGGATCCACTGAATGGTCCCCGAGAAATGGGTTGAGCCGCCGTCGGCCAGATCATCCCGGTTTACGGAGGTGACCACGGCGAACTTCAGACCCAGGCGCGCCACCGCCTCGGCCACTCGCTGGGGTTCTTCGGGATCGAGTGCACCGGGACGGCCCTTGCCGACGTTGCAGAACCCGCAGTGCCGGGTGCAGATATCGCCCATGAGCATGAAAGTGGCCGTCCGGTGGAGGCCCCAGCACTCGTGCAGGTTCGGGCAGCGGGCCTCTTCGCAGACCGTCACCAGCCGTTGCTCCCGGATCAGCCCCTCCACCTCGGCCACCACCTCTGGGGCAGGAATTCGGATCTTCAGCCAATCGGGGCGGGGGCCTGGGAGAACGGGAGGTCGAGCCATGGCCTACCATTGTGTCTCATTGACCACCGTTTGAAATCTTGTTCGGTATTCATCGGTGGTCCGATTTGCCTTTTCGGTGGCGATTTACGGACCATGGCCCGGGGTAGAATGAATCCATGTCCGATACCCCCCGGGAATTCCCCGAATCTGTGGCTGAAGTCGCGCCTGCACCGAAGGTTCCAAAGACCTTCGAGCCACCCAAAGGCTTCGAGACGAAATTTCGCGGCCTGGCACTCCATCTTTCGGCCTTCGACGGCCCGCTGGACCTCCTGCTTCACCTCATCCATGAGCAGAAGCTGGATCTCTTGAATCTGCCCATGGCCGAGGTCACCCGGCAGTACATGGAGTATCTGAAGCTCATGGAGGAGCTGAACCTTGAGATCGCAGCGGAATTCGTGGCCATGGCAGCCCAGTTGCTGCAGATCAAGTCGCGACTCATGCTGCCTCGTCCGCCCCAGGAGTGCGGCGAGGAGGATCCCCGCGAGGCCCTGGTGCAGCGGCTGCTGGACTACCAGCAGGTGAAGGCCGCCGCTCAGATGCTCTTGGACAGGGAGTCTGACTGGCAGAAGATCGCCTTCGCGCCGGGCATTGATCTGGACGACCACAAGCGTGTGGAGGAAGAGCCCATCCGCGCCACCCTCTTCGATCTGCTGGGGGCCTACCGGGAAGCCCTCAAGCACCTGATGCCCCCGCCGCCGGTCGAGGTCCGCACTCAGCCCAAGTCGATTGAGCAGCGGGTGATGGAGGTGCTTGGGAGTCTCCAGGATGGCCTTTGGAAGCCATTCCAGGGGCTGCTAGGCCAGGTGCGCACGCGAGAGGAGCTGGTGCTCACCTTCCTCGCTATCCTGGAATTGGTCCGCACGGGCCGCATCGCCCTGGTTCAGGGGGAGGCTTTCGGCGAGATCCGCGTCAAGGCCGCCGAGGCCGCGTGAATGGCCCAGCCAACACCCTCCGGTCGGCTCACCGCCTGGCCTATGGGTTGGGCCTCGTCCTTTGCCTCGGCACCCCAGGCCTGATCGCCGGATTGCTGAAATCGGGTGCGGTTCCTCCCGGGAACGAGGTTCCCGAGGGTATCTTTCAACAGATTGGCTACCTCTTCACGGGCCTGGTTTTCCTGACGGCCGCCTGGGTGTGGTGGCGGAGCGTAAGGACTCTTCGCACATTCAAAGTCCTCTCCGAGGCCCGACGCCCCACCGTGATCCTGCGGGAAGGGCTGCTCTACGCATCTATTCTCGAGACCAGCAGCCTCTGCGGGCTGGTCTACTGGATCCTCGTCGGTGACCATGCGGCGCGTCATGTCTGGGGATTCATCCTGCTGACACCCATCCTCTATCTGGCACTGATGCCCCGGTACGATCGCTGGGCGAAGGCCTTGGAGAGGTGATCCACCAGTGGTGCCCACGCGATATGCCCAGGATCATTCAACACGTTCGCGGGCACCACGTGGCAGGGGTCTGGGGAGAGGCTCCAGGTCTGCAAGTCTTTGCGAGCTGGAGCAGGCCATGCGTGCAATACCTGGAGGGCAGCACCCCCAAGAGGGGTGACAGCCCACAAATGCACCGCATTTACGGGCGCCAGAGGGGCATTGCCCTGATGGAGGGGTGCCTCGTCCGCGATCCTCGTAGATCCATTGATTTAAGGCGAGGCGCACTAGGTCTGCCGGGTAACCACACCAACTGACCATCAGACCTGTGTGCTTCGCCAGGCCATGACCTTGCGGGTAGCTGCCCCACCAATGGCTTGGGCGAGGTCGGATTCTGAGACCAAGCGCACGTGGGTCACGCTGCCGAAGGCCTGGAGCAGCTTCTTTGCGGTGGCCGGGCCGATGCCCGGGATCTGCGTCAGTTCAGTCTGCAGGGTGCGCTTCGCTCGCAGAGCCCGATGGTAGGTGATGGCAAAGCGGTGTGCTTCATCGCGGATGCGCTGGAGGAGCTGGAGTACCGGCGAGGATTTCGGGATTTTCAGTGGTTCGCTGGATCCCGGTCGGAAGACCAGTTCCTCCTTCTTGGCGAGGCTCGCCAACTCCAGGTGATCAAGCCCGAGTTCCTTCAGGGCTGCTTCGGCAGCGTGAAGCTGGCCTAGTCCCCCATCGATCAAGACGAGATCCGGGAATGCCTTGTTTTCATCCTGGATGCGCCGGTAACGGCGCATCACAACCTCCTGCATGTTGGCGAAATCATCGTTCTGTTCATTGGTCAGCTTGAAACGGCGGTAGCGGACCTTATCCGGAACGCCATCACTGAACACCACGCAGCTGGCCACCACTTCGCGGCCCTGGCCGTGGCTGATGTCGAAACACTCCAACCGGCGAGGCAGGTGGCTCAGGCCGAGGAAGGCCTGGAGACCCTCCAGCACGGCCTCGTTCAGTCGCGCAGGTTCGAATTTGCGTTCCAGGGCCAACCGCGCGTTCTCCTGGGCCATGGCCAGCAGATCCACTTTCTCGCCCTTCTGGGGAACATGCATGCGCACCCGGGAGCCCCGGAGTCCGGAAAGCCAGGCACCCAGAAGCTCCCCGTCCGCCGGTTCGACTTCGGCGAGGATGCGGGCTGGCACAGGATCGGCGCTGTAGACCCGCTGGATCACCTGGGCCAGCACATCGCCATCAAAGGCCTCGACATCGTCCAGCAGGTACTCCTGGCGACCCACCATGCGCCCCTCGCGCAACAGCAGACGATGCACACAGGCGCGCCCGTCCAGCACCGCGCTGCCGAAGACATCCGTGTCATCGAGGTCGGCACTGGCGACCTTCTGGCGGGTGAACCAGGCGTCCACCTGCTCCAAGGCATCCCGGTGCAGGGCGGCTTGCTCGAAGGCGGCGGCCTCGGCGGCCTTCCACATGGCTGCCTCCAGGCGGGCCTTCAGCTCATCGCGCTTGCCCTCCAGGAACAGCCGCGCCTCCTTGGCCTGCTCGCGGTAGGCCTCCTGGCCCACGGCGGCGATGCAGGGGGCAGTGCAGCGGTGGAGCTGGTACTTGAGGCAGGCCCGGCCCCGCTTGCCGTCGATATCGATGTCGCAGTCGCGGATCTGGAAGAACCGGTACACCAGTTCCGCCGTGCGGTAGGCGGTGCTGGCGGGGAAGAAGGGACCGAAATAGAGGCTGCCGTCCTTGCGGATCTTGCGTGTGACGAAGACCTTCGGAAAGGCCTCCTTCCAGGTGAGCTTCACATAGGGGTAGGACTTGTCGTCACGCAGGAGGATGTTGAAGGGCGGGAAGTGCTCCTTGATCAGGTTGTTCTCGAGGATGAGGGCTTCCAGCTCCGTCTCGCAGACGATGAGTTCCACATCCCAGATGCGGGCCACCAGCCGCCGTGTCTTGGCATCCAGCCGCTTCTGCTGGAAGTAGGACTTCACCCGGTTCCGCAGCACCTTGGCCTTCCCCACGTAGAGCAGGTTTCCGCCATGGTCCCGATAGAGGTAGCAACCCGGGCGCAACGGCAGATCCCCCAGCTTGCGCTTCAGGAACGGGGACTTCTCGAGGTTGGTCCGGAGGACGGCCACGACGTACGGCTCAGCCTTCGGGCGAGGCAGGGGGCTTTTTCCCCTCGGGTCCGGAGCCCGCCTTATTCAGGAACCGCATGAGGAACCAGATACCAATGGGGCCGATAACAAGGAGGGAAATGACGAGCAGGTCGGGCATGGAATCCTCATGGGGCAAGTTGGAAGCCGATGGGCGCGGTCCGGTGAACAAGGAAGATCAAGAGGACCGCCGACGTCATAGCCCCAATGTACCTCCGGATTTGGCACACTGGAACCATGCTTCATCTGGAATCCTTCCCCGTGGGCCCCCTGAGCTGCAACTGCTCGCTGATGTGGGATGCCGCCACGGGCCTTGGAGTGGTGGTGGATCCTGGTGGCGATGGTGCGAAGATCCGCAGACGGGTGGAGGCCCTCGGATTCAAGGTTACGGCCCTCCTCCATACTCACGCCCACTTCGATCATGTGGGCGCCACCCGTGAATTACAGGATCTTTGGCAGTGCCCAGCGCATCTGCACGGGGACGATACCTTCCTCATCGAGGCGCTACCTCAGCAGACGGGAATGTTCGGGATGCCCACCGTTCCCCAGCCCGAGATGGCGGACCTGGAAGCGGGAGATCGTTACATGAAGCTGTCCACCCTCCACACACCGGGTCACACGCCGGGCTCCTGTTGTTTCCACGGTGAATTCGTCAAGGGCAAGGTGCTCCTGGCGGGGGACACGCTCTTCTGCGGTGGAGTGGGGCGGACGGATCTCTGGGGCGGCAGCTGGGAACTGCTGGAGCAGAGCATCCGCCGGGAACTCTACGTGCTGGATGGCGCCACCCTGGTCATCCCCGGCCATGGTCCCGTCACCACCCTCGGAGCAGAAGCAGCGACCAACCCCTTCGTTCGGGCGTAGACTGGATCGTTCCTTCCCCGGAGATCCTATATGGACACCCTCATCGCCTCATTCGGACTGCTTGGTCCCCTCGTACTCTTCGCGGTGATCTGGGCCCTCAGCTGCCTCAAGGTCATCAACGAGTACGAGCGAGCGGTGGTCTTCACCCTCGGCAAGGTGAGCGACACCCCCAAGGGCCCCGGCCTGGTCTTCATCTGGCGCCCGTTCCAGAAGGCCGTGCTGGTCTCGCTGCGCACCACGGTGCTGGAGGTGCCGAGCCAGGACGTCATCACCCGCGACAACGTGAGCCTGAAGGTCAGCGCCGTCGTCTATTCCAAAGTGCTGGATCCCAAGCAGGCCATTATCGGCGTGGAGAACTACTACTACGCCACCAGCCAGATCGCCCAGACCACCCTCCGTTCCATCCTCGGCGAGGTCAGTCTGGATGAGCTGTTGGCGGACCGGGAGAAGCTCAGCCTGCGGCTGCGGGAGATCATCGACCGCTCCACCGAGCCCTGGGGCGTGGAAGTGAACAGCGTCGAGCTCAAGAGCGTGGACCTGCCAGAACAGATCCAGCGCGCCATGGGCAAGCAGGCCGAGGCCGAGCGTGAGAAGCGGGCCAAAGTCATCGCCGCCGAGGGTGAACTCCTGGCCTCAGAGCAGCTGCTGGAAGCAGCCAACAAAATCAGCCAGAACCCCACCGCCATCCAGATGCGCTACCTGCAGACCCTCACCGAGATCGCGGTGGAAAAGAACAGCACCATCGTCTTCCCGCTGCCCATGGAGCTCATGAAGGCCTTCGAGAAATTCAGCGCGAAGTAGCGACCTCGGGTTTCCAACCTCGCCACGCTGCGGCTTCCGCCTTTGCCAGGGCGGGAGCCGTGGAGCTTCCTGGACCATAGGCTTCCGTATCCACAGTATCAGCCAGCCTTTGCAGGTTCTCCCTTCGCTCTGGACGAAGGGAGGCCAGCCGCAGCAGCCAAGTGCGGGCGGTATCGCCGGGTTCCACTGGAGCAGTCCGGCGGGTACACGCCAACAGTGGGCGCAGGGCGCGGATGCGGCCCGGGCCTTCCGGGGCGGGTCGCCAGTGGTCCCGATTGCGCCATAGCATCCAGGCGAGCACCGCCAACCCCAGAGTCCATCCTGCGGCTTTCGGCGGGGCCTTCCACCGCCATTCCCAGTCCTGGAGCTGGTCTTGGATCCAGGAGAATCCGGTCTGCTGATCCTGGTCCGAGAACCGCACCACGTAACGGTCCCACCGGTACCGCACGGCATCCAGCCACCGTTCGTAGGCTCGAAGTCCACGCCCATCTGAGGCACTGCCTGCGGAGCCTTGGGGTGTGGGATCCGACGTCCACCATCGACCCTCATGCCAGTACTCCACCCAACTGTGGGCCTCGTTCTGACTCACCCGGAAGTAGCCGCCCTCTGGAATCCACGGCCCCAGCCGGTAGCCGTTCACCACCCGGGCCGGAACGCCCCGGGCCCGCAGCATCAGGGCCATGGATGAGGCAAAGTACTCGCAATGGCCCGCTTTGGTGCGCTCGAGAAAATCCTCAAGCGGATTGGGGGCCTGGCCTGATGGATTGTCGAGGGTGTAGGCGAACCCGCGCAGGGACGTTTCCAGAACCGAGGCGAGCTGGGGGGTCGGGAGAATGCCAGGGGCCAAGCGGAAGCTGGCCCGACGGGCGGCCTCGTGTTCCGGCTCCAGCCGCGTCAGCTGGTCCAGTCGGCGGGGCGAGAGGCGCGCTTCGCTGGGCTCCGAATGCCTCGGGTTCCAGGTGATGGTCACGGGCACTGTGCGGGCTCTCAGGAATCGCCAGCGGCGGCTGGCGCCCGAACCCGGCACGATCACGGGATCGGAGGGTTCCATCCGGACAAGCCCCGCCGGCAGGACGAGGATGCCTTGGAGACTGGGCGTGTAGAGGAATTCCGCCGCTCGGGAACCGGAATTCTGGATGGAGACAATGGCGAGGGGTGGAGTGAGTTCCGCGGGCTCCCATCGCAGGCCATGGACGGATTCCAAGGTGATTCCCCGCAGAAGTTCAAGCCCTCCTGTCCACTGGGGATCCCTGGTCGGATCAATGCCAGCGGGCGGTGCGATCCTTACGGCGACCTCCGGATTAGGCTCAATGGGGCCGCCGCCTGAAAGATCCAACCGGTCGCCCAACCCCGCCTGTCCAAAGGACCGCGACGTGCCGAGGAAGAGCCCCGGGCGCAGGCCCATGCTCAGGCGGGGCATGAGGATGAAGAATCCTGCCCCGAAGACCAAAGCGGCGCCCACCCATCCTGGGACCTGGGCATAGGGAGGACGGGCCAGCGTACCTCGGCAGAGGGCGGCGGAAGGCTCCCAGCTCTGCTGGAGCAGGGCCAGGGTGGCAGCGCAGGACCAAGCCAGCGTCCAGACCAGGAATGTGAGGTCTGTCGTTCCGATGGCCGTGGTCAGGAAGAGCAGGAAGCCCATCAGCAGCAGCTGGCGTCGATGCGACAGCTCCCTTGGGAGGACGAGCCGGACACCGGCCAGCACGAAGAGGGTGTGGATGGCCACGGTGAAGGGACCGCGGCCCCGGGCCAGGTCCCCCAGGAAAAAGGCCAGGGCCCCGATCTCCAGCCAGCGGTGATGGCGGCTGAGGTCCCAGCGCCGCACCTCCACCCCTGCCGCCGCCACGAGCGGCAGCGCCATGACCACCAGTTCACCGGGCTCGTAGATGCCTGAGGACACCGTGGCGCCCAGCGCCATCCACAGGGGCAGGTGATCGGACCAGCGGCCCCATCTCACGGCCACACCCAGCTCCCCAACACCGCGGCCCGCGAGGCTCCCGTAACTTCGGGAAGGTTGCCCGGGATCCCCAGGGCGCTGGCAGCACCCAGAAGAGCCCAGCTCACGGCCTCCCGCGCACCGGACGGGAAGGCGGTGTCCTCCTCCAGCGGCAGGGAAAGCCGGGCGGTCAATTCGGCCTGCAGGCGTCGATGGCGGGTGCCACCGCCGCTGACCAGGCCCCGCATCGCCGCGGGCCAGGGTGCGATTCGCGCGGCCTCGATTGCCACGGAGGCGGCGGTGAAGGCCGCGAGGGTGGCCATCCGGTCCGCCAGGGGAAGGGATTCGAGGAGTGCGGTTTCACCTGTCAGCCAGGCTTCGCCGAACACCTCGCGTCCTGTGGATTTCGGCGGCGCCGTCTTGAAGTAGGGGTGGTGAAGCCAACGATCCAGGATCGTGTCCGCCACCGTACCGCTGGCGGACCCTCCTTCGGGATCGAAAGGGAGGCCGAGCCACTGCTTCGCCGCGAGATCCAGCAGAGACATCCCGGGTCCCGTGTCCCAGGCCCTTGTCGTCTCTCCGTCCCAGACGGCTAGATTCGCGATGCCGCCGAGGTTCAGGGCCATCCAGGGCCCGGCTCCATGCAGCCAGCGTTCCGGCAAGGGCACGAGTGGTGCACCCTGTCCGCCCAGGGCAAGATCGCGACGACGGAGATCCCAGACCACCGGACACCCCAGGGCTTCGACCAGCACATAGGGGTCCGCCAGCTGGAGGCTCGCACCCTTGGACGGGTGGTGTTGTACCGTCTGCCCATGCAGGGCGGCCAGATCCGGGCGAAGGGGCAATGCTGCGCAGAGGGTCTTTGCCGCTAGGGCGTGGTGGTCTCCCAGCCCTCGCTGGAGGATGCAGAGCTCCTCGGGTGGAAGGCGATTCGAGGCGGCAGCCAGCACCTGATCACGGAGCTGGGCTGGGTACCTCGCCGAGTGGTGTCCAAGGAGGCTGCGGAACGGCTTCCCATCCTGGAAGGCACCTGGATCCACTTCAATGGCGACGACGTCCACACCATCCGCACTGGTGCCTGACATCAGACCCAGCACGCGCCAGGGCCGGTCATCCGGGATCGGGATGCGAGGCTGCATGCTGCTGATGATGCCAGCAAGTACCAATAGGGTCTGTTTTGAAAACAGACCCTTGGCGCCAGTTCCGGATACTCTTTGTGCGTCAGGAGTCCCCATGACTACGCTCATCATTCTCCTCATCATCGGCGCCGTGCTCTATTTCGCGCTCCGCGGGAAGCGGGACCGGCCTGAGCAGCTGGGCGCTGCCCATCGCGGCCTGCCCACCGGGGCGTTGGAACCCCACACGTTCCCTTGTCCCTATCCCAAATGTCCCACCTGTGCCGCATCGGGCGACAAGATGAAACAGGATTGGGACGGCCTGCGCTCAGTGAAGTGGACCTGCGGATACTGCGGGGCCCTGGCTGGTGTCCAGGCTCTCAAGGACGAGGAACTCCCGCCTTCCGCCCGGCGCCAGCTCGGCCTGGATGGTCCGATGCAGGGATCCGTTCCCATGCAGCAGGGTGGGTTGGGGCAACCCGGCGGAGGCATGGGGGGCCTGCTCACGGGCATGATGATCGGCAGCATGATGGGCGGTGAACACCACCATGGCCGCTCCAGCGAGGGCGATGGCTGGACCGGTGATTCATCCGAAAAATCCTCCAGCGACTGGGGCGAGTCCAATTCGAATTCCAGCGATTGGGGTGATTCTGGTGGCGGCGATTCCGGTGGCGGCGATTCCGGCGGGGATTGGTGACCCTTCATTCAGGGGGCGCAGTCGGCTCTCTGCCCCATCCGCACTTGATACCGGGTGGATCGGCCCTATAGCACCTTAGGCACCACGAAGTAGCCTCGGTCCTGGGCCGGGGCGTTGGCGAGGGCCTGTTCCTGGGTGAAGGTGTCCCGGGGCTCGTCCTCGCGGCGGGGCAGGGGCCGCCCCTGGCCTGAGAGCATGGGCTCGACCTGGTCCAGGGGCAGCTCGTCGAGGCTGGCGGCATGGGTGAGCATGCGAGTCATGGCCTCCCGCATGGGCTCGATCTCCTCCTCCCGCAGGTTCAAGTGGGCAAGGGCCGCGCAGCGAAGGACATCCTCACGAGTCACGTCCATGTCAGGCTCCGAGTTTCAGATCCGCATCGGCGTTCTGGATCCATGGATCCGAGTCTGGTTCCAGGAGTGCCCCCGCGGCGCCGATCATGGCGCCATTATCTGTGCAAAGACGGGGTTCGGGGATGGCCAGCGCCAGGCCCATCCGGGGTGCCATGGTCGCGGCATCGGAACGAAGGCGCGAATTGCAGGCGACGCCGCCGCTGATCACCAAGCTTCGAGCATCGCGGTTTCGCGCCCAATCGGGAATGGGTTTCAGGAGCCAGGCGGAGATCGCTTCCTGAATGCTGCGGCAGAGGCTCTGCACCTCGGGATCCGCTCCTCCTGCCTTCGCCAGGCGGGGGTTCCGCTCTACCCTCAGTTTTACGCCGGTCTTCAGGCCGGAGAAACTCCATGAAGTCTTGCCGTCGCGGAATTTCGGTGGCGTGAAGGGATCACTGGCCTGGATGGCGGCCTGGGCACAGGCATCCACCAGGGGACCGCCTGGATAGCCCAGGTTCAGCATGCGGGCGGCCTTGTCGAAAGCTTCGCCGGCGGCGTCATCCCGGGTCTTCTGGAGCAGCTGGAGCGAGGTCCAGTCCTTCGCGAGATACAGGTGCGTATGGCCCCCGGAAACCAGCAGGACCAAGGCAGGAAAGGCCAGGTCCGGTGAAGCGAAGCGCGCGGCGTTGAGGTGCCCCAGCAGGTGATGGACGCCCACCCATTCGATGCCGTGGTGCCAGGCCAAGGCTTTGCTGGCGCTGAAGGTGGCCAGTAGGCTGCCCACCAGTCCCGGCCCCCGCGTGACAGCGATGCGGTCGAGATCCGCCAGGCCAATGCCTGCCTCCGCCAGCGCGCCGGCCATCACAGCCCGCACCTGCAGCAGGTGCTCTCGCGCCGCGAGTTCCGGCACCACGCCGCCGAAGGGACCGTGGATGGCGTCCTGGCTTTCCCGCACCAGGGAGCGCAGCACCGGACCCCTGGCCGTCTCCTCCACCACGGCGGCGGAGCAGTCGTCGCAGGAGGATTCCAAGCCCAGGACCAGCATGAGCCAAGTGTATCCTGGCCACCGATGAACCTCGTCCCGACTCACGTCCAGCTGAACAGGCCCCTGCCGCCCCTGACCTATCTGGCGCCGGAGGGATTGCCTGCGGGCGTGCGGGTACGGGTTAAGGTCCGGACCAGTCTGGCGGTGGGTCTGGCCATGGGGCCCGATCCAGCACCGCCTGTGGCGAAGTTGCGGCCCATCGAAGCCGTGCTGGATCCCTTCCCGCTGCTGCCGTCGAGGCTGCGGGAACTGCAATCCTTCGCCGCCCGCTACTACGGCTGTCTCGAAGCCCACCTGCTGCCCCTGAGCCTTCCTCTGGCCCTGTTGCCCAACTGGGAAGCGGACGAGGATGGACAGCGCTTGTCCTTCCAGCGTGAACGCGGAGCCTGGAGCGTGCTGGCGGATCTGGGCCAGGCCTGGCATCACGATCCCTCCATCCTGCCGACGTTGCTTCACCGGTCCGCGCTGCGTGGCTCAGGGTTCACCGAGGTGCGGCTCACGGGCGCCCCCCATCCGCCCCGGGTGACCCCGGCTCAGGCCGCGGTGCTGTTGGCCCTGGAGGATGCCGGTGGCGCCCTGATGGAGCCGGAACTGCTGGAGGCCGCCGGCGTCGGTGCCTCGGTACTGGGCACCCTCGAAAAGCGGGGGCTCGTCGAGCGCATGAAGCGTGTGGATCTGCTGGGTCAGCGGCGAGAGGCGGGTATCGACCGCATGGTGGTCCTTAATGAGGAGCAACTGACGGCCCTGCAGGCGGTGAAGCTGGGAACCTTCGGGGTCCACCTGCTCTATGGCGTCACCGGGTCCGGAAAGACGGAAGTGTATCTCGCCCTGGCGGAACGTGTGCTGGCTGCGGGTAGCCGGGTGCTGTGGCTCGTGCCGGAGATTGGCCTCACGGCCCGATTGCTGGATCGCCTGGAAGCGCGCTTCCCCGGCCGCATCGCAGTGGGCCATGCGGGCCTCAACGTGGGCGAGAAGCACGGCGACGTCGTTCGCCTCCTCTTCAACGGCGCCGATCTCTTCGTGGGCGTGCGGAATGCGGTGATGGCGCCCCTCCGGGATATTGGGCTCATCGTCGTGGATGAAGAGCATGAGGGTTCCTACAAATCCGAGGAACACCCGCGCATCCATGCCCGGGACCTGGCCATCAAGCGGGCCCAGATTGAGGGTTGTCCCATCGTGCTGGGCAGCGCCACGCCGAGCCTGGAAAGCTGGCAGGCGGCGCAGACCGGCCGCTACAGGCTGCTGCGGCTGCGGGAACGCCATTCGGGCATATCGCTACCGAGGGTGGAGATCGTGGATCTGCGGGAGGCCTACCGGCAGCTGCGGCGCAAAGTGATCCTGGCGCCCCCCCTGATGCGGGCCCTTACGGAGACCTTGGCCAAGGGGGAGCAGGCCCTGCTGCTGCTCAACCGCCGGGGCTACGAGAATTTCTGGATGTGCCGTGCCTGCGGGAAGACGCTGGGCTGCCCGCATTGCGCCATCTCGCTCACCTACCACCGGGGCGACTTCCGTTTGCGCTGCCATCTTTGTGGCCACGAGACAGTCCCTCCCGAGGCTTGTCCTGATTGCGGCGCCGACCACCTGCGCGGGGTGGGCGAGGGCACTGAACAGGTGGAGGAGCACCTGAACCAGCTCTTCCCCACCGCCCGGATCCTGCGTCTGGACCGGGACACCACGCGCCGCCGTGGCTCCTTCGAGGCAGGCCTGCTGGCCGCCGAGGCGGGCCAGGTGGACATCCTGGTGGGGACGCAGATGCTGGCCAAGGGGCACAACCTCCCAGGGCTCACACTGGTGGGCGTGCTCAACGCGGACCTGGGGCTGAAAGTGGCAGATTTTCGGGCCTCCGAGCGCACTTTCCAATTGCTCACCCAGGTCGCAGGCCGGGCGGGCCGCGCCGACCTGCCGGGTCGGGTGATCCTCCAGACCTATTCCCCCGACCACCCCGCCATCACCTTCGCCCTGGCCCAGGATTTCGAAGGCTTCGCCGCCTCGGAGCTGCCCTTCCGCGAAGGGCTGGGCTATCCGCCCTTCACGGCTCTGACGCTGTACCGGGCCGAGGCCGACACCGCGCGGGAAGCCCGCGAGGCGCTTGAGGCCTTCCGACAGCAATTGTCCGTTCCAGGCCTGAAAGTACTCGGGCCCCTGGAGGCGCCGGTTCCGCGAGTCCGGGATCAGTGGCGCATGCACTTGCTCCTGAAGGGAGGCCGGGGTGCCCTCGGCGAAGTGCTCGTCCGGCACCCTCTCAATCCAGCCGGTCCCATCAGCCTGGACAGGGATCCCATTCAGTTTGGATGATGTCTAAAAAATATACATTCAACTGTGTTCAAACTGGCTACATGACCTTGACAATCCTGTAAGATCTCTAAAGTAAAATAGATAAAATCACAGTCATCAAATTGGCCCTTTCCTCCGATCCTTTCAACTAAGACACCTAAGACACGAGGCTGTCATGCTTCCCACCCGTTCTCCCAAGCTTGGCCATTCGGGCTACTCGCTCGTCGAAGTGCTCCTGGTGGTGGTGATCGTCGGCATCCTGGCAGTCGCCGGCGTGACGATGCTCGGGAACCGGGGCGGAAATTCGGTGAGAGTCGTCCTGGATCAGCTCGAGGGCGCCATCATGGACGCGCACAAGTACGCGTCCAGCACGGGAAAAGACGTGGCCATCGTCACCTGGGGCCCGTACGACGTGACCGGCACGGTTCCCACCATGTACATGGCCCGGGGCCTCACGTCCATTGCAGCCAATTACGCCCCGACTATACAGGGAGTTGTCCTGGCTCCTCCAGCCACACCCACGACTGCACAGCAGACCGTTGCCACGGTCTTCGCACCCAGCCGAACCCGGGAGTACATGAATGCGGGTGTCGTGGTCAATGGCACCAACTGGTGGGCCATCGCCTTGCAGGCAAACAGCAGCGGGAAGAAGAACGTAGACATCACCACGGTGGTGCCTTTCAGCACGGATGCGAGCTTCCAGGCCGCCAACACAGCCGCCAACAACCTTTTCCAGAATAATTTGAACTCAGTCACCATCAGCGGTGCGAACAAGCG
>CAIXHJ010000495.1 GCA_903919165.1 uncultured Holophagaceae bacterium | reverse complement strand
GGGAGCGCCGAACAACATCACGGCGGCGAGCAGGGCTCCCCCGCGAATGCCGACCTTGGCGCTTAACTGGAGGAGCGGCCCCCGCAGAAGCGGCACCACCAGCAGGAACAGTCCCGCGCCACCCACCACGATGGCGAGGGTTCGGAGAGTACCCCGCTTGTCCGCCAGACGTCCGCCGAGGAAGTACCCCGCGGCCAGGGCCAAGAGCGTCACCGTGATGAGCGAGGTCCACACGAACAGGCTCACGCCGAACCAGGGGCTCACGACCCGGGCACCCAGCACCTCGATTTCCATGACGGCGGCGCCACAGAGAGAGACTGTGGCCAAGATAAGCACGCGGCTGGGTCCCGTCAGCCCAGCCTCGGGCACGACGTCCGCAGCCATCTCAGGAGTCCTTCTTGATGGACAGGTTTTCGGGGAAGGTCTTCACGGAGAGCACTGAACGTCCCTCGGTATCCAGGTACTTATCCATAAGGGCGGCACCGTGCTCCTTCAGGTAGTCCTGCTGAACCGCCTCCAGGCAGTCCTTGAGGGGCATCACATCACCAGGTCTGCGCTCCAACAGCTTGAAGAGCATCACGCCCTCAGGGCTGGAGATGGGGCCGATGAGCGTGCCTTCGGGCTTCTTCTGCAGGGCCGTGATGGCTTGTTTGGGCAGCACCTTCTCAAGGCTGGAGATCTCCAGCCAGCCCGCGTCCCACTGGCCCGTGGATTCCTTGTTGGCGTACTTCTCCACTAGACGGCTCCAGGAGGTTCCCTTCATGGATTCATGGGCGGCCTTGTCGATGGCTTCTGGTTGGTTCGCCACCAGAAGGTAGACCTTCACAGCCCCGACGCCCCGGAAGCGGTCCTTGTTCGCATCGTAATGCCCGTTCAGATCTGCCTCCGGAACCTTGTAGCTGGCCAGGTAGGTTTTCGCAAAGGCCAGGAAGGCGGCTTCCCGTTCTGAATCCCAGAGGGCGGCCTGGACGTCCGGGAGCTTGGCCAGTTTGGCTTTCTCGGCCGCCAGCCTCAACCTGAGATCGTCGGCCATGATGTCGAGAAACTTCCCCTTGGTCTCCACACCCAGGCCGTGACTCTGACCGCTGACATTCATGTACTCGGTCATGAACTGCTTCAGGTCCTTCAGGGAGATGTTCATGGAACCCACGCTGCCGGCGATGCGCCCCTCATCTCCCGGAGCGGCCACCGTGGTGCGGTCCAGGCCCAGCACGGCCTTGTCCATGTTCAACGGGTACTCGGCCCGCAGCGGTTTCAGGGCCTCCGGTCGACGCTGGTTCTCGTTCATCTCCTCCAGGCCCGCCAGGATGCTGGCCTTGTTCTTCCCGTAATCCGCGTCCGTGGGTACCTGGATTTCGCGGACCTGGGCCAGATGCCATCCGAATTCCGTCTGGAAGGGCCCGCACAGGTCGCCTGCCTTAGCGGAAAACACTGGGTCGGCGAAGGGCTGTACCACCTGCTCCCGTTTGATCCAGCCGATGTCGCCATGATTCTTTGCGACTGTAGGATCGATGGAGACCGCTGTGGCGACCTTCTCGAAGGCCTCGCCTTGCTTGATCCGGAGGTGGGCTGCGCTGGCCTGCTCCCGAGTCTTGCAAACCAGATGCACAATGTGGCGCTGCTCACTTGAGGCCAGGAAATGCGCCTTGGCCATGGCCTCGGTTACGGGAGGCGGGCCCGGTTGCCGGTTTAGGTAGGCCTTGCTCAGGACCGTGGTGCGGTTCCGCTGGCTGAACTCCTCCCACTCGCCACCCTTCACCAGGCCCCTCTGTTCAGCCTGCTGCCAGGCCACCTCACGACGGACCAGGTGGTCCAGGCCGGCGGTGGTGGAACCAGCCGCATGACGCTCCTGGTAGAGCTTCCACTGGGGCTGACCAATCCACACTTTGCCCACCTGGGCCACCGGATGGGCAGGCTTGTCGCAGCCTGTGAAGGAGAGCAGCAGCAGAGCTCCGGAGAAAAAAGGCCAGCGGAGGCTTGCGCAGGGAGGAAGGAGGCGGGCATGAGCTTGCATGGTAAGGATCCTTTCAACGGCAGGCCCTGAAACACCCTCAGCCTGTTGCTCAGGGGTTCAGTTCAGTATCGGGTCTGGACGTGATCGTAGGTGTGGCAGGACAAGGTGCAGGTGCCGTGCCCCAGACCGCTTCTGTAAAAATCCACCCCGCCCACAGAGGAGCGGGTCACAACCGTGGTATCGAAGGAAATGAGGGAGGGGTATTTTCTCGATCCATGGGGATCGTGGCAGGTGGCGCAGGGCGTGGGCTCCCCAAAGCCCGGGAAGGGCGCCAAAGGGCGTCCCAATTTCAGGAGGGGGACCGGGCGGACGCCCAGAGGAAGGCTGGTCGTGGGCTGGCTGCCGGTGAATCCGTAGATGTGTTCCCGATGGAGGGGAAAGGAACGGTTGGATTCGATGGAGCGTTGGTCATGGCAGGTGTAGCAGAGGTCATTGGTCCTGCGGCCCAGGAAGCCTGCATCCTTTTCGTGGCCGAAGGCGGCATCGAGCAGGGAGGGGAAGCGGGACACATGAGGCCCGCGCAGTCCTGCGGAATCCGGATTGGTGTGGCAGGAGGTGCAGTCGAGACGGTCCTTGAAGGTTCCGGACCGGAGGCTCGGAAGGTCCGGCCGGTCCGAGACCTGGCTGCCGATGACGTGGCTCGACTGGGTGCCCTGACTGAAGAGCTGCCCCAGGTCCGCATTCGCATTCAACAGTGGGGCGGCTTCGGGCCCCGCGTGGCAGCCATAGCAGATCTGGGCGACGGTGGTGGGCTTCACGCCCGAAAGCAAGTTGCCCCGTGCGTCAAAGGCCAGGGCTTTCAGCTTGCCCGGGCTTTTCCCGTGGGGATCGTGGCAGGCGGTGCAACCCGTGATGAGCTTGGTCCGTTTGAACCCGTTGCCCACGACCCTCACGTACTTGGCACCCGTAGCTCCAGGCCCCCTCTGACCGTGGGTGGACCCCCCGGGGGGTACAGGAATGGCTTTCAGAGGAGTGGATTCATTCCCTGCGAGGAAGGTCTTTACTACGAGGTTTGCTGTCATGCTGGCCGCAACCTTGGCAGCGGCCGTGGTAGTGGTTGTGGTGGTAGTGGGGATCAACCCGGATCCTGGGGCGACGTGACAGGCGATGCAATCCGCATCGTTCGTGCTGCGCTCGAGGGGGACCGAGCCCGGTACGGCATGGTGCGAGGCATGGCAGATCATGCAGTCCTGGTGGGTGGCCGTGGGATCTGGATGTTGGGCCCGCCCCATGGAGGCCAACCCGAGCAGGGCCCAGAGAAGCAGCGCCCCCTTGCGCTTCAGCATGCGCCTGCGGGGCCATTCCATGGGAATGACCTGGCACTCCGGTGCCCCGCGTCCCGCGTAGTCCCCCGTCTCATCAGCGTTGTCCGAAACCATACAGGGCGATGGTATCAAACCACCGGAGAAGGTCCACTGTCACGCGGCTGGACCGGAATCCATCGTTGCGCCGGGCCACTTCATAGGACACCCGCAGGCTCACCTGCCGGAAATCCAGCGACATGTTGGCAGAAATGGCCGTCGTGGGCGGGGCTAGAGGCTCCGAGTAGCGCGTCCACAGAACGCCATAGGGCATGATCCAGGCCCTGGAGTTGAAAGCTAAAGTGTAGAACTTGGAGGTGCCGGCGTTGTCGATTGGGCCAGGGGCCGCAGGCTGGGCTCCCGTCGTTGGCGTGGCGATGACCGATTGATCTGACCGGGTGAAGCCCATGGACCCCGAGAGGCTCGACTTGCCGAACACCTGCGAGGCATTCAGGGAGAAATCCTTGTCATCCTGGCGCACGCCCGTTTGAGTCAGGCCCTCGTCCTGTTTCAGATCGCCCATGGCGAACACCCGCAGGCCCTCCCAGAGTTTTAAATCCCCAGTGACCTTCAGCCAGTCCAATTTCGTGTCACCTGGGGCCAGAACGTGGAACAGCTCACCACTGAACCCGAGGTTGCCGCTCTGCCGGATCCGGCGTTGCTGGATGTCCTGGGCCAGTTCCGAGGGCACGTAGCCGGGCGGATAGTCATTCTGGACCCGGCGGGCAAAGCGCAGATCCGTCAGGTAGAACAGGGTGTGCTTCATCAGGGCGGGGATATCGCCGCCCCGGGCTACCCCGATGTGGAAGGCCCGCGTGGTGCCGGTCGAGGCCGTGGCACTGGCATCATTGGTCTGGGTTTCTCCCACCTGGGAGACACTCAGGTCCCCGAAGACCCGCCAGTTGGGCGAAAGACTGTAGGCCCCGCCCACGTCCAGGGTTCCCTGGGTCGAACTTGGATTGCCGGCCCCGGCATTCAGCGAGCTGAGGGCCGCGGTGCCGTAGAGGGTGTAGCGGTTCACCGAGTAAGAGAGAGACTGGGAGGCCGAGGTCGAGGATGCCCGGGAACCCTGGGCGTCTTCCTGATCGAATAACAGCGAGGAAAGGGAAATCCACTTCCCCAGGTTCCCGATGAGGTCCGCCCCTGTGATCAACGATCGGTCACCCGACTGGTCCTGCAGGGACAGGTTGGTCCGGAAGGACCAGGCGTTGGAGAACTTGGTGTCGGTGCTGCCGTACAGGTAGTTGCTCTGGTACTGGAGGCCCAGGCCGGAGGTGCTGAAGTCCTGGTGGTTAGCCTGGAAGGTTGCGATGGTCTGGCCGAAGTGCTGGGTGAGGCCCAGGGTGGCCAGGGACCAGTCCTCACTCTGGGCCGTCTGAGAGGTGCGGCCCTCCCGCAGCGAGATCTGGAGGTCCTGGACCACCTGGCCCCGGTAGTTCAGGCCGATGCCGTAGATGTCGCCCTGGACGCGGTCGAGGCCCAGCAGTCCCGGGCTCTGGCTGTGGCTGTAGTCCAGGCTGATGTGGAAAGGCTGGTAGGGGAACAGCGCGGCCTTCATGCCGTAGTGGTTCAGGCCCAGGGACGACTGGCTGCTCGAACCATCCGCGTAGCGGTTGTAGTCCAGGTCCCCGGTCAGGGCGAAGGCCCCCAGGCGGTAGGTCACCACTGGAAGCTCAGCGCCGAAGTTGTAGGTGGCCAGGGTGGTGGAGCTGGCGGCCTCCTGATTCAGCTGCCAGCGGTTGTAGGAGAGCTGGAAGCTCTGACTGAGAAAAATGGGTTCCTGGGCCGATGCCACCAGCGCGGCAAAGGCCAGGAACAGGCTCGTCAGGACAGACTTCACGAGGTCTCCGCAGGCATTGGATTCGTCAAAACGGCGTGGCAGGGGAGGGGCAAACCCCTCCCCCGCGCATCGACCGACGAAAGGCGATTACTGCTTGTGGCAGGTCTTGCAGAGGCCGGACGTGGTGTTGGCCACGCGCAGGAAGGGCGAGCCGCCCAGACCAGTCGAGGGAGACAGGGTCCAGTTGTGGACGTCGTGGCAGGAGGCGCACTGCACCTTGCTGCCGGTCTTGTTGGTGGGGTAGAGCTGGACGCCTAGGAGGCCAGTAGC
>CAIXHJ010000494.1 GCA_903919165.1 uncultured Holophagaceae bacterium | reverse complement strand
GGCCTCTTCCAGGATCCGCTGCGGCCAGTCGACATCGGCGAGGTGCTCGCCCGACCAGCGGGCATTGGCCTGGAACACCAGTGCCCGGTAGGAGGGCGCAGCCCGTTTGCTGGAGTCGTGGGAGACCAGTTGGAGAATCCGCGAATCCTCCGGGTAGCAGACCTGCCAGGAAGGGGCCGGGGTCTCCAGCGGATAGAGGGCCGCCAGCGCGAGGCAGGGCTCGCTGCGGGAGAAGGCCAGGAGCCCCCGCAGGGCGGCAACTTCTCCATGGGCCGCGGACTTGGGGTCCAGGCCCCCTGACAGGCCGTCGAGCAGCAGAAGCACTTGCTCCGGGGCGAGGGCCAGCACTACGGTCCCCGCCTCATGATGGGGCCCTTCCTTCACCAGGACCTGGATCCTGGAATCGGCGAACGCGAGGCCCGTGACTTCGGTTTCCGTCTGGACCCCGAGCCCCGTGGCGAGTCCTTTCGGAAAGGCGGAAAGGCCATCGCCGTAGGCCAGGCGGCGTTCGCCCGGGGCGAAGGCCTCGGGTTGGCAAGGGCGACCCGTTCCGTGGATGTCGGCGGGCCAGCCCTGGAGGGACCTCGACGGGACGGCCTCGAGCGCGTCCAGGAAGGCCGGATTGCGTCCGTGCAGGAACACCGGACCGAGGTCCACGGCCTGTCCCTCGATCCGGCGAGTGGTGCACCGTCCCCCGACGCCGCGAGCCTTCTCCAGGATCCGGGCCGGCCGGCCGGCGTCGGCCAGGCTACCTGCACACGCGAGTCCGGAGATACCGGCACCGACGACGAGGATTCCAGGATCTCCGATCATCCCTGCAGTCTAATCCACCTCAGCGGGCGGTGCAGGGCTGAGGGCCGCCGGGGATTCTCCGTCAATCCTCGCTGGGCACATAGCCGCCGAAGAAGATCGCGTTGAGGAAAGCTCGGGTGGTGAACGATTACCACAGATATATATCCATGCGAGGGTGACTGTGTTGGCATGATCGAAAGCTGGGTTCGAATGGAATGCGTAAAGCTAACTAATTCCTTGGCCTAGTATTTAGGGAGGGCGTCAAGATCGCCCAAGGAAGTGTCGCAAAAACGGGTGATGTAGACGGTGAAGCGACATCGCTGCCTTGTGGTATCGGCTGCGCAGATAGGCGAGACAAACTGATATATCGTGGTGAGTCCTTTTGTGCTCTTACCTGCTAAGGGAGGGCCTCACCCCTCGGGATAGCCTAGGTAATGACGGAAGGTGAGGCCCACGGGTGCGCCTTCTTGGAAGACTTCATGGCGGGCGCCCTTCTGGATGCGCAACTCGTGGGGGCCGACGCGGATCCGGTACTCCACCAGGTCCCCCAGATAGACGCGGCGTGCCACGGTGCCCCGCAGGCCGCCCTCGGCCTGGAGGTCGATGTGGGTGGGACGGCAGGCCAGGGTCCAGGCGGCGTCCGGCAGTCCCTTAGGCCGCACCACCGCCAGGGGGCCCGCCTCCGGGGCGCCCTGCACGAAGGTGGCGCCCTCGCGGGTCTCCACGGGCAGGAAGTTGGACAGGCCGATGAAGCTGAATACGAAGCGGCTGGAAGGTCTCTCGTAGATCTCGATGGGGCTACCCACCTGCTGCAGCACGCCGTCCCGCATCACCATCATGCGGTCGGAGATGGCCATGGCCTCGGCCTGGTCGTGGGTGACAAAGACGATGGTGAAGCCCAGGCGGCGCTGCAGGTCCTTGATCTCGAAGCGCATCTCCTCCCGCAGCTTGGGGTCGAGGTTGGACAGCGGCTCGTCCAGCAGCATGACCTGGGGGTTGATGGCGATGGCGCGGGCCAGGGCGATGCGCTGCTTCTCTCCACCGGAGAGCTCGCCTGGGTAGGCATGCTGCACCTTCAGCAGGCCCGTGTCCTCCAGGGCACGACGGGTCCGGGTCTGGATCTCAGCGCGGCTCAGGCCCTTGATCTGCAGGGGGAAGGCCACGTTGTCGAAGATGTCCAGGTGGGGCCACACGGCGAAGGCCTGGAAGACCATGCCGAAGTCCCGCTTCTCCGGGGGCAGGTAGTAGCGCTTGGAGCTGTTCGAGAAGACCCGGTCGCCCACACGGATCTCGCCTTCGTCCAGGTCCTCGAAGCCCGCCAGCATGCGCAGGGTGGTGGTCTTGCCGCAGCCGCTGGGGCCCAGCATGGAGAAGCACTCGCCGTCCTGGATCTCGAGATCCAGGTCCCGCACGGCGGTCACGCCGCCGAAGCGCTTGGTGACGTGAGAGAGGGTGACGGTGGCCATCAGGCGCTCTCGATCTTGGCGCGGGTGACGCGCTTGATGAGCAACTGGCCCGCCATGATGATCACCAGGGCGATGGCGGCCAGGGCGGCGGCGTAGACGGTCTCACCGTCCTCGTTGAGGGTGTAGATGGCCACGCCGATGGTGCGGGTGTGGGGCCCATAGAGCAGCACCGAGGTGGTGAGTTCCCGCAGGGCCGGCAGGAAGATCAGGAAGAACGCCGCCACCATGCCCGGCTTGATGAGGGGCAGCACTACGTCCCGCATGGCCTGCCACTTGGTGGCACCGCAGGCGCGGGCGGCCTCTTCCAGGCTGTCGTGGACCTGCTCCAGGGCTGCCGAGGTGGACTTCAGCGCGAAGGCCATGTAGCGGGCGATATAGGCCACGAAGATGATCCACGCCGTGTTGTAGAGGTTGATGCCGAAGCGGCCGCTCCACATGAGGATCACGCCCAGGGCGATAACGGTGCCGGGCACGGAGAAGGGCAGCACCCCCAGAAATTCCAGCAGGAACTTGCCCCGAATCTTGGTCTTCACCAGCACGTAGCTGATCAGCGTGCCGATGAGCATGGTGACGGCGGCGGCGGAGAGGGACAGGTAGAAGCTGTTCCAGATGGCGTCCCTGGTGAGCTCCCACTTGAAGAGGATGTAGGTGAAGTTGTCGAGGGTCATGTTCTCGAGCCTGAAGGCCAGCCCGTAGGTCTTGAGGGTGCCCACCAGGAAGATGGTGGCCGTGGGCAGCACCACGGTGATGGCGATGTAGAGCACGCTCAGGATCAGCAGGGGCCACTTGAGGCCGCGAAGCTTCAGCACCATGGGCCGCATGCTCTTGCCCGAGATCACCTGGAAGCGGCCGGAGCTGAGCACGAGGCTCTGGATGTACAGGATGGCCGCCGCTGCCAGCACCAGGATGGAGGACAGCATGGTGCCAGTGCGGATGGCCTCGAAGTTGCCGCCGCTGGCGTAGATCTTTTCGTAGATCTTGGTGGGGATGATGAAGATGTTGCGCTCGGTGCCGAGGATGGCCGGCACACCGAAGTGGGCCAGCGAGTACAGAGCCACCAGCAGGGCGCCAGCCAGGATGCTCGGCATCATGAGGGGCAGGGTGATGCGCCGGGTGATGGTGAAGAGCCCGGCCCCGGAGATGCGTGCGGCCTCCTCCAGGGTGGGATCCATGCGCTCCAACGCCCCCGAGACCTGGATGAACACGAAGGGGAAGAGGTACATGGTCTCCACGGCGATGATGCCGCCCAGGCTCATGATGTTGAAGACCGGGTCCTCCAGGTGGAAGAGGTCCATGAGCAGTCGGTTGATGTGGCCGCCGCGAGGGGAGAGCAGGATCTTCCAGGCCAGGGCTCCGATGAAGGACGGCAGCATGAAGGGCACCAGGAACAGCACCTTCATGGTGGCCTTGTAGGGCAGGTCCGTGCGCGAAACCAGCCACGCGAAGAACACGCCGATGATCGTGCTGAGCACCGTTGTGCCGCCGGCGATGACCAGGGAGTTCTTCAGGGCCTCGAAGGTGTCGGGTTCTTTGAGGAGGGCCAGGGCGCGGAGGAAGTCCGGCTTCCCCTCCACCACGAAGGCGTTCCAGAAGATGAGCAGGATGGGGATGGCCACCACCACCACCAGGATGAGGATGGACAGGAGCAGCAGGATCTCGGCGGTCCCGAAGCGGCGCTGGCCCATTCAGGCCTCCCCACCCAGGGCGGTGGCCGGGAAGGTCCGCAGGTGGTGGAAGCGCACGCCGCAGGGCTGGCCCTCAACCGGCAGGCCGAGGCCGCGCATGACCTCGGAGGTCTCTTGCTGGATGCGGACCTCACGGCCCCCGACCTCCACCCGGAAGTCCACCACGGCGCCCAGGAGCGCCACCCGCCGGACGATGCCGGGCACGCCGCCCTCGCTCACCAGTTCGGCCTCCAGGGGCCGGAACCCGCCCAGGAGGGAGCTCCCGGCGGGGCGGGGTCCCTCGGGGCGGATGCCCAGTTGTGTGCCCGCCACCTGGGCCCGTTCTCCGTCGAAGGCCAGATCCACGAAGCTGCTCACGCCCATGAAGCGGAACACCTCCAGGTCCACGGGCTGGTCATAGACTTCGCGGGGCGTGCCCACCTGCCGGAGGCAGCCGCTCGGGCCCAGGATTCCGATGCGGTCTGAAAGGGCCAGGGCCACCTCCTGGTCGTGGGTGACGTAGAGGATGGTGGCGCCGTGGTGGCGCTGCAGGTCCTTGATCTCGAAGCGCATCTCCTCCCGGAGGTTGGCGTCCAAGTTGGAGAGGGGCTCATCCAGCAGCAGCACGTCGGGGTGGGCCACCAGGGCCCGGGCCAGGGCCACCCGCTGCTGCTGGCCGCCAGAGAGCTGCGAGGGGTAGCGCTCCCCGAGGGCACCCAGGCCCACCTGATCCAGCACGCCCTGCACCGCGGTGGCGCGTTGGGGTGCTGCGTCCGCCCGGAACTTCAGGGGGTAGGCCGTGTTGGCGCGCACGGTGAGGTGGGGCCACACAGCGTAGTCCTGGAACACCACACCCAGGTTGCGGGCCTCGGGCGGCACGTGCGTGCCCCGGCCCGATACCAGGCGATCTCCGATGCGGATCTCCCCGGCATCCGGGGTCTCGAAGCCAGCCACCAGGCGCAGCAGGACCGTCTTGCCGCAGCCCGAAGGCCCCAGCAGGGTGAAGCACTCCCCATCCTCCACGGCGAGGCTCAGGTCCCGCAGCACCTGCTTGGGCCCGTAGGCCTTCGCCACACCTTCCACTGAGACTCGGCCCATGGATTCAGTCCTTAGGGTTCGGGGTTCAGCGCAGGGTCTTCTCGAACTGCTTGACGAAGCCTTCCTTCAGCTTGATGGCGGCGGGGTAGTCCAGCTTGATGGCCCGCTTGATGGCTTCTTCGGGCGTCACCAGGCCCATGCTCTTGTCGATGGGCACATCCATCCGGGCGGGCAGGGTGCCCGAGGCGGTGATGATGGCCTGGCCTTCCTTGGACAGCAGGAAATCGATGAACTTCTTGGCGGCGGGCTTGTTGGGGCTGGACTTCATGATGGCGATAGGGCTGGGGATCACCAGCATCTCTGGAGGGAACACCAGCTTCAGGTGGGCGCCCTTTTGGATCTTGTCCAGGACGATGTAGTCCACGCCGATGCAGATGGTGAAGTCGCCGGAGGCGGTGTCATCCACCACCTGGCCCGAGCCCTGGCCGATCTTGGCGCCATTGGCCTTGAGCTTGGCGAAGTAGTCCCAGCCGAACTTCTCCACCAGCATGGCGCAGCTCATGAAGGAGGTGCCGGACAGGGCGGGGTTGGCGATGGTGACCTTGTTCTTAAAGGCCGGATCCAGCAGGTCCGCCCAGGTCTTGGGTACCTTACCGGCTTTGGCGGCGTTGTCCGTGTTGTAGGCGATGCCCAGGGTGCCCAGGCGAGCGATGGCGAAGGTCTTGTCGGGATCCGTGACGGTGCTGCGGATGGCCCCGGCCTCGGGGGAGGCATAGGCCTCAAACATGCCCTCCAGCTTGAGCTGGAAGAAGTCCGGAACCTCGCTGTGCCAGAGGATGTCTGCTGCCACCTTGCCGGCCTGTCGCTCCGCCGCCAGCTTCGCCATGACCTTGCCGGCCCCGGCGGAGTAGTAGTCGAAGGCGACATTGGGCTGCTTCTTCTTGAAGGCATCCCGCAGTTTCCCCATGAGGCTCTCCTTCATGGAGGTGTAGACCATCACCTTCTCCTGGGCCTGGAGGATGCCGCCCAGCAGGGCCAGGGTCAGGAAGGCGGGGAAGAGTCTGATTCGCATGGGGGCACTCCATAGAAGACGGTCGAATCCGGTTGCCTCATTATGCTCCCGGCGCCCAGGGGTGGTAGCCCGGGACCTTGCGAACCGCACCAGAGTGCCGATCCTTTGGAAAATCGCCAGCGAGGCAGCCCATGGGCCACGCCATCCTCCCCCCCCGGGTCACGGCGCCTACGAGAGTCTGGTCCGGCGGCTCAACCGGTTCCCCCAGGGGGCGCCGCCCTCGGAGCGCCTCTTCCAGATCCTGCGGCTCCTGGTGAGCGAGGAGGAGGCGGGCCTGCTGGCCCAGGTCCCCATCCGCCCCTTCACCGCCCGCCGGGCCGCAACCCTCTGGGGCCTGTCCGAGGGCCGCGCCCACCAGTACGCCGCGGGTGCCATAGGGAACCTGCACGCAAGCCCTCCCGCCCAAAGTGCAGACAAAATCGTGTCGATGGTCGATGACGACCTACTCCGCTGATGTCCAGGGTAGACACTCGTAGGGCCCACTCAGGGCGCTGAACGTTTGACTTCCCCCTCACCTAACAGGGAGGAGGCGTTGGCAGATGAGATTAGAGGAGATCCTTGGAGATGGCGGTGGCGATTGCGTCACAGGCGAACTGGAAGTTGTCCACATCGGCACCGACTTTACCGGCGGGCTCCTTTGTTGTGAACGCGGCGATAATCCTGCCATTGGTGTCGACAATTTTCCCTTCGATGGTCAGCCTCCCTCTCCTGTGAGTACGGAGGAGCTTGAACCCGGTTGTGACCTTCGTGATGGCCAGATTCAGAGTAAAGGGGGAATCGCTTCGGGTGAGCATCGCGATTGATTTGTTCAGACCTTCAAGAGCGGCGCTGATTTTTGTTTCAGCCCTGTAATCCACGGACCCAAGTTTGAACCCCTTCGCCCTGTCGTAGGCGGGATCGACGAATAGTTTTTCGAGGTTCTGGCCACCGCTCATGACTTCGTACATCTCCGGCGGGAGTGTCCTTGGGTCATCGGCCGCCATCAGACTGTGGCCACCAAGGCAAATCATTGTCATTACTGCGGAGAGAATTTTCCTCATGGCGTACTCCTTATGGAAGTATCCCGATATTTGGATATTGATGGATGAGCCAAAGTGCTGGGGCATGAATCCCTACAGCCGATCCTGCACTACATGGACGATTTGCGGCTTGCGGAACTGCGGGAGCACCTCCCCCGCTGGGTGCGGACCAGGGTTGAATGATATCCCAAGCGAATCGGTTTGAGATTCAGGCTCGTAACGGTTGGAGGGCACCTTCTCCCCGAGAGCTGACGCCTGCGAAATCCCAGCTTTCCGTAGCCAAAACCCCACGATTGATCGGGGCGCATCCAACTCCTGGGCAATTTGGACAACGACAGCCTCGTTGGCGGCCTAGCCTCCAGGTGCTTGGGATTCGGCTTCATCCGATGGGATACTCAAGGACATGTCCAAGACCCCCTCCTCTAGTGCTTTTGCCCATCCTCCGGCCACGCTCAATCTGGGGGGCCGTGAAGTGCGCCGCCTGGGCTTCGGGGCTATGCGCCTACCTGGCAAAGATGTCTGGGGTCCTCCTGAAGATGCAGGGAACGCTAGAAAGGTGGTTCGGCGCGCCGTCGACCTGGGCATCCAGTTCATCGACACATCCTGGTATTACGGGCCCCATATCTCCAACACGATCATCGCGGAAGCCATCCACCCCTATCCTGCCGATGTGGTCATTGCTACCAAGCTTGGGGGAAAGCGCACACCAGACAAGGGCTGGGCACCCTTCAACCGCCCGGAAGAACTGCGCCAGGGTTGCGAGCACGACTTGCGGGAGCTTCGCGTCGAGACCCTCGACCTCGTCCACCTGAGAGTCATCCCCAATGACATTCCCTTCCTGGAAACCCTGGATACGCTGATCCAGCTTCAAGCCGAGGGCAAGCTTCGGAATATCGGTCTCAGCAATGTCAATACGGCTCAAGTCAAGTCCGCCCTGAAACGCACACCGGTCGTGACCGTCCAGAACCTCTTCAATGTCTCCGGAGGTTCCGGGTTCCTGGCCAAGTCCACCCATGCGGAGGTGGAAGCTCCCGAGAAGGTCCTGGACTTCTGCACAGCCAAGGGCATCGCTTACCTGCCCTTCTTCCCGCTGGCAGTAGGGACCTACGCCAAATCCCACGGGGCCCTGGACGCGGTCGCGACCCGCCATGGCGCCTCCCAGGCACAAGTGGCCTTGGCGTGGCTGCTGGCCCGGTCTCCGGTGATGCTGCCCATTCCCGGGACGTCCTCCCTGGCCCACTTGGAGGAGAACTGTGCGGCCAGCAGTCTTCGCCTGACACCCGAAGAAGTCGCATCCATCGCCCAGGATGCGCGCACCTAAACCGCTGACCTGTTCAGTCCGCAACCGGCGTGTACGCTGATGGTTCAAATCCTGCTTGGACCAGCGAGCACGACCCTTCACTGCGGAGATCCTTGGTCGGTCACGGCGCCACCAAGGAGCGCGGCGGGGCATTTTTCACATACGTATCGAACCAGCGCAGCATTTCGTAGACCAGCTGCTCGTTCGACTCGCGAGCAGTGTACCAATGCGGTTCGTGGGGCAGCATGACGAGCCGGCTGGTACCACCATTGCCGCGAATGGCTTCAAACAGTTTGGTGGCTTGCAGGGGTGTGGTGCCCGGGTTGGCATCGTCGGCGCCATGGACGATCAGGAGCGGGGTCTTCAGCTTGTCGGCGAAAAAGAACGTGGATACCTTTCGGTAGACATCTGGCGCCTCCCAAACCG
>CAIXHJ010000493.1 GCA_903919165.1 uncultured Holophagaceae bacterium | reverse complement strand
CTCGGCGGTTCTAACATCCGCAATTGCCACCTGCTGGCCGACGCCGATGTGATCAAGACCATCGTGGCCCAGGCCTCGCATTCGGTCATGCCCTCCTTCTTCAGCCTGGCCGTGGCCATGGCCGCCTACGAGAAGGGCATCAAGGTGGCATGCGAACCCATCGCCGGGCCCACCCGCGCCAGCCGCGCCTGGTTGCGGACCTATCTCAAGGAACAGGGGCTCACCCACATCATCGGCCAGGGCTACTACGCCTTCATCAAGGTGGCCGACGCGCTGAAGAGCAAGGGCTGGGCAGACTCCGAGCCCATGGGCCAATACATGGCCGAGGAACAGGGCGTGGCCGTGGTGCCCGGCGCCTTCTTCAGCCCCTATGGCGGCGAGTGGATCCGCTTCTCCTACGCCACCCCCCCCGAACGCACCCAAGGCGCCGCGGAAAGACTGCTCGCAGCGCTCAAGTCACTCCAGGGCTGAAGAGAAAAAGATTCACCACGAAGACAGGAAGACCACGAAGAAATGCTTCTTTCCTTCTTCTCGTTTTTCTTCGTGGTCTTCGCGTCTTCTCGGTATCTGCTTCGCCGATACACGAGACAAAGTGACATTTCGTGGTTGGCACTTGTCTTTATCTGATTGATCTGGAGCACCCGTGTTCGACCTGAAGGCCTTTGTCGAGAAGTTCCAGCTGGCACGGCAGACGGCGCTGGAGACCCGTCCCTCCGGCGGACTCTGCGGGCTGGAGCTGGAGTGGAACCTGGTGGATCCGCAGTTCCGCCCGCTGCTAACCGTCGGCACCGGGCCCGACCGCATGTCCTTCGTGGACCACCTCCGGACCAAGGTGCTGTCGCCCTGGACGGAGGAGTACCACCAGCTCGAGGTGTTCCACTGGATGATCGAGTGGGTCACGCGGCCCTACCACACGCCCAAGGGGGCCGTGTACGAAGGCCGCCTGCTGGAGGCGGCCCTCATCAACGCCCTGGCCAAGGCCGGGCGCAGCTTCGGAGAGCCCCTCCACTACTGGCACGGCAACCTGCTCATATTGCCCAAGGTCGGACCCGATAGCGTCCCCGAATCCTGGCACCTGGCCAAGCGCCGCTACCTCCAGCGCTGCGTCGAATTGTACGGTACCGAGCTGGCCACGGCCGGCACCCACTCGAACTTGAGCCTGCCCGAACCCATGTTGGCCTGGGACTTCATGCATCTGCCCGCCTCCGAGCGGGGTGACCGCCACCTGGACGACTACAAAAACCAGGTCTACATCACCGGCACGCGGCTCATGCGCGCCTTCGCGGCGGTCTTCATCGCCACCGCCGCCAGCACGCCCCTGCAGGCCTCGGAAGAGGACGGCCAGCCCGTCGTCCGGCTCACGCCCTACGAATCGGTGCGCAACCTCACCTTCCCGAACCCGACCGCTCTGGATGTCCCGGACCTGAACCGCAGCCATGCCGACTACCTCCGTCTGTCCTACGATCTGGTGCGTCGTGGTGTGCGCTTTGGCAACAACAACTGGATCCCCGTGCGCGCCCGCTCCCAGGCGGAGCCGGTGGAGCGGCTCATCCAGGTCACCAGCGACCAGCTGCACGACATCTACGCCCGCGGCCTCTTCGCCGCCGGCGAGACGCGCAACGTGGAGGACATGGCCGCCCAGATCGAGCGCCAGAATCTCTTCGCCCGCATCGACCTGCCCATGGCCCGCGTGGAAGTGCGCACGGATGACCCCGGCCACGACCTGGCCCTGGACATCGCCAACCTCACGCTGAAGCACCTGCTGCTGCTCCGCTTCTATGCGGATGCGGACTTCGCCCGCGGCTTCCGCTACGACGCCGAGGACATCAAGCGCGCCCGGCGCAACGAGGAGCTTGCGGCCCGGGAGGGCCTGCGCGGCGTCATCGAAGATCCCCTCACTGCCAAGCCCGTCGCCTTGAACACCTTCCTGGACTGGACCCTCCAGCAGATGAGGCCCATGGCCGAGGCGTTGTACATGTGGGACGACCTCCAACCCCTGCGCGACCTGGTCGCGGGCGCGCCCAGCACCGCCGAGCGCATCCGGCGCACCCTGAAGGCCAAGCTCGGCAGCTCCGACATCGTGCCACCCGAATTGCTGGTGGGCTTGGCCGAGGCCCGGAAGGCCCAGGTACGTCTGGACGTGGAGACCATCACGGCCCACCTCGCCGACCTGGGCGCCGAGGAGAGCAAGCTCCAGGACTTCGTGGAGCATGCCCGCGACGAAGTGCATCTGGATCCCCAGGCCCCGGTGCGTTTCCAGCCCCGGCCCGAGACGCTGGTGGACCTGGACTACCCGGACAAGGCCTCCGAGGTCGTGGCCCTGTCCCAGCGCCTGGTGCGCATCCCCAGCGTCACCGCCTGCCCCGAGGAGCGCGTTTCTGAGGTCCACCGGGCGGCCACCTTCGTCCACGACTACCTCCGCAACCATGGCGTGCCCACCCTCACTTTCGATCAGGGCCCCTTTCCCGCCGTGCTGGCCCACTTCCCGGGTGGCGAGAAGGCCCCGGCCATGCTCTGCGGCCACTTCGACGTGGTGGAACCGGAGCCCGACGACAGTCAGTTCGAGCCGAAGATCGAGGGTGACTACCTCTGGGGCCGCGGCGCCGCCGACATGAAGACCGTGGTGTCCACCTACCTGGTGTGGATGAAGGACACGCTCAAGAAGGGCGCGCCCTACCCCCCCGTGAACCTGCTGCTGGTGGGCAACGAGGAGAACGGCGAGCTGGAGCCCATGGGCACGCCCCACGTGCTGAAGCAGCTGAAAGAGGAATGGGACTACGAGCCTTCCTTCTTCGTGGCGGGCGAGCGGACCGGCGAAAAGGGCACCGAGCTCTGGGGCGAGGTCTGTACCCAGAACCGCGGCGTGCTGCGCTTCGAGCTGGTGGCCCACGGCACTCGCGGCCACAGTGGCCTGGCGGGCGGCGCCGACCTCACCGAGCGTCTACTCAGCGCCCGTGAGGCCCTGCGCGAGCTGTTCGCCAAGCACCTCACTCTGAAGGCCGCCGACGGCTGGCAGTCCCTGGCCCGCTTCGCCTACATCCAGGTGGGCACGCCAGGGATCTTCAACATCACGCCGGATCGCGGCTCCCTGGGCGTGGAGATCCGTCCCATTCCCCAGGACGATGTGTCGAAGATGCGCGCCGAGATCGAGGCCCTGGCCACCGGGCTGCAGCTGGAGTTCCTGCCCTCCGCCTGGGAGCCCGGCGTGGCCTGCGATCCTGAGAACGCCTACCTCAAGGCCCTGCTCTCGGGCATCACGGCCGCGGGCGGGGATGTCCGCATCGGCCGCAAGGGCCCCGGCACCTCCGCGCGCTTCGCCCCCGGCGGACAGGCCGTGGTCTGGGGCCAGACCGGCATCGGCCCCCACGCCGCCGGCGAACGCCACTACATCCCCAGCATCGATCCCTACTACCGCGCGTTGGATGCATTTGCGGTGGAACTGCAGAAGGCCTAGGCTGAATCAGCGTATCCGAGGCTTTATCCAGCCGATAGGGTTGCCAGCTTTCAGACCCCCTTGGTCCGGTGAGCCATGCCCTGCCGGGACTATCGGCCGCTGTAACCCGATGGGACACTGGAACCGTCCGCATTTGGTGCCCTCCCTTGAACAACGAGGCCGCAAGACACCTCTGAATCACGGAGATCAGCCATGCCAAGATTCGCCGCCAACCTGACGATGCTCTTCAACGAGCTCGAATTCGCCGACCGATTCGAGGCCGCCGCCAAAGCTGGGTTTCGCGGCGTGGAATACCTCTTTCCCTACGCCTTCCCGAAGGAGCAATTGGCTGAGAAGCTACGTCGCCATGCACTGGTTCAAGTCCTGTACAACCTCCCGGCAGGCGACTGGACCCAGGGCGAGCGGGGCATCGCTGTCCTTCCTGATCGCATCGGCGAGTTCCAGGATGGCGTGGGAAAGGCCATCGACTACGCCAAGGCACTCGGCTGCGCGCAGCTGAATTGCCTGGCCGGCATCCGCCCGGGCGATGTGCCGGAAGACAAGATCCACGGAACCCTGG
>CAIXHJ010000492.1 GCA_903919165.1 uncultured Holophagaceae bacterium | reverse complement strand
TGTGTCATATGTTAAGCACACTGATTCCACCCACACGTTGGGCAGAAGGTCAGGGAGCGCACCAGAATCCGTTCCAGGCGTAGTCGCAGGGTGGTGATGGAATCGATCGTGTGCCGCTCAGGCCGGAAGGGCCCGATGTCCTCTGGGAAGAGGGGCAGTCCCTGGTGGCGAATGGATGAAACCGAAGATGGCTTGGATCTGGAAAGTGCTGAGTTCCCGATCGCCCGTCCCCACCCGGTCATGCCACCTGTTCGCCGTGGGCTAACGCCCCGGCGGTGTCCCGGAATGGGCCGAGGAATTTCTTCATTCCAGGGTCCAGCAGCCTGGAAGCGAAAAATCCGGGGATGCCGGAGCGCAGGGCGTGGGCGACGACCAGTTCTGAGGGCGGCAGGGCCGGGTTCATGGTCCTGAGCCAACTGCGGAAGGCGTGCCAGACCTCGGTGGTGTGGTTCAGGGAGAGGTGCAGGAGCAGGCCCTGGGCGATGCACCCGATCTGGAGATAGCGGTGGTAGGCGAGGACCTTTCTGCGGACGGCTTCACGGTAGGCGTCCGTGGCGTGGTGCAGGTACTGGTTGCCATCGCCCCGGCGCAGGGGCTTCATCGCGGCCATCCAGAAGTGGTAGCCGTAGCCGGCCAGGACGTGGATGGACTGGCGGAACCCGATCTCGATCTTGAACCGGTAGCCATAGAGCTGAACGATCGCCAGGGGTTCCAGGGCGAGGTCGGTGGCGAGGAGAAAGATGGTGCCGCGGACCGGATGGTGAACCAGGACGAAGCGCACCATGCGCCCCGCGGGTCGCCAGAGCAGGTCCAGGCAGCGGTAGCGGATCATCACGTCGCTCTCACCGTAGACGGGGCTGGGGGCCGAGTGGAAGGCATCCTTGTCCTTGGCGAGGTCCTTGAGCACGGCCCGGTCACCGTAGATCCGGGGCCGCCCCTTGCCACGCCGGGAGGGGGGTTCCGGCGGGAAGTAGGCCACGGAGTTGTTGCGGACGCGGCTGACCAGGTGGTGGCCCTTGGCGGCCAGGGGCTGGATGATGGAGCGGTTGGCGTAGGCGGCGTCGGCCACCAGGAGGATCCGGCGTTCGCAGGTACCGGCCACGGTGCGCAGCAAGGCCACCAGTTTGTCCATCAGGGTCCGGTGGTCCCGGTTGGTGAACACCAGTCCCTCGTGGATGCGGGAGACGAGAGGGATGGCGGCGACATGTCCGGCAACCCCTCGCACCAGGAGGGAGACGGCCTGGAGGCTGTGGCCCATGATGTATTCAGCCTTGGAATTGCTGCCGGATTCCTGGTGGAGTGACTTCACCCCGGGCATCTTCCGCCCCTCCTTGGCGGCCTTGATCCCATCGGCCAGCAGGACCAGCCGGCCCCCTGCCTCAAAGGGCGTGAACAGGGCCAGGGCGAGCCGGATCCAGCCCTGGGTGAGGCGGTCCAGGTCCAGGGCCTTGCTGTGGAACAGGCCGAGGAAGCGGGGATAGGCGGCAGGTTTCAGCCGGAGAACGCGGACGAAGCTGGTCACGCCAGCGAGGTCCATGCGACAGCACATGCCCATGAGGGCAAGGACCAGCCATAGGTAGGTCCGGCTCCGATGGCAGGCGGGACGCAGGTTTTGGACGGCGCGATACCAGGCGGACCACAGGACCATGTTCAGCTCCTTGTCGATTTGTGCCGATAGCATTATAATGCTATCGGCAACAAAAAGCAAGTGCTGACGCGGGTTTAATGCATATTTTTCAAGGAGTTTTGCTATGCTTCCTGGCATGGAAACCATCCGGGAATCCCAACTTGAAGTCGAGATCAGGAAGGTGAAGGAAGAACTCGCCGGCCTCGGAGACCTGCGGCCCGGCAGCCTCTCCACGCAGTACAACGTCTGCGGCTCCCCGAACTGCAAGTGCAAGGCAGACCCGCCCCAGAAGCACGGCCCCTACTACCAGGTGAGCTTCACTCGCAAGGGCAAGGGCAGCACGAAGTTCGTCAAGGAGCAGGACCTTCCGACCATCCGTGAGCAGTTGAAGAACTACGAGCGCATGAAGGAACTCATGGACCGGTGGATCGAGTTGTCCATGGAACTGTCGAACCTACGCCTCGCCCGCCCCAAGGCCTGATGGCGATCGGCCTCCCGACGCCCCGCCAGGGGCGAGGGAGAACTCAGCACTCTCCAGTTGGATCGTAGGGGGGGAAAGGCGGCTGCGT
Organism: uncultured Holophagaceae bacterium; assembly: GCA_903919165.1. Lineage (GTDB taxonomy): Bacteria > Acidobacteriota > Holophagae > Holophagales > Holophagaceae > Geothrix. The sequence continues at coordinate 105 of CAIXHJ010000492.1, read as the reverse complement.
TCCGCCACGATGAATGCATAGGTGGCCGCGCATAGGCTTAGGTGGTGGTGGAAACCCCGCCACCCGCGGCCCTCGTAGTGATCCAGGCCGAGTTCGTCCTTCATC
>CAIXHJ010000491.1 GCA_903919165.1 uncultured Holophagaceae bacterium | reverse complement strand
TCCTGCTTCATGGCCCATACCTGTCCAGGACGCAGCTTGCGCTCACCAGGAGGCAGGGCGCCCCAGGTGCTCCTCTGGAGTTCCTCCTTCTTGGCATCCTTGGCGGCCATCTTCGCAGTGGCTGCCTGCACCTTCTGTTCGTAGGCAAGGCGGGCCGGTTCCTCGGCCCACTTCCGGGCCTGGTGCTCACGGGAGAAGGGGCCAACCATTCCGTTGCTGCCTGGCCGCTGGGCCCACCAACCCTTGGTGCCCTTCCAGTAGAGGGTGCCCTTGGCACCGACCAGCGAGAAGGCCTGCTGCATTGCGTGAAAAGGAACCCATTCGGGTTTGTAGGGAACGGGCTTCCGCATGGTCATTGAGCCTCCTCGCGAATTATCCCATGCGAAAATGACGTTCTCCCCGGAAAGTAGCCCATGTATGCAATGGGCCGGGTTTCCGGAAATGGACGGTCACCTCCGCCTTGCCAGCAAGACCCGATCGAACCCTCCCTTTCAGTCACCAATCCACAATGGTCCCTGCCATGCCCTCCGAGACCTTCCCCATTGATTCCCGCCGCGTGGAGTACGCCACGCGGTTCAACCGTGTCGTGGACTTCATCCAGGCTCATCTCTCCGAACCCATGAATCTGGAGGCCCTGGCCGGCGTGGCCTGTTTCTCTCCATACCACTTCCACCGCCTCTTCCACGGGTGGATGGGGGAAACCATCCACGATTTCATCTTCCGCCTGCGGGTGGAACGGGCGGCTGCGCAACTGGTCTACAACCCACGGAAGAGCATCACGGAGATCGCCCTGGATTGCGGGTTCTCCTCATCGTCCACCTTCGCCCGCGCCTTCAAAGCCTTCCATGGCCTTTCCGCCAGCGAATGGCGGAAGAATCGTAATATCCGCAACAAGGATCGCAAGATCTGCAAAGCGGGGGATCTGGGCGGGATCGCATCATCGCAAGGGGAAAAGGAGATCAATCCTTTCGGGGGGTCCGCCGTCGCCATGATGTCAAGGGTCGAAGTGAGGCAATTCCCGCCGTTGCACGTGGCCTATATCCGTCATGTGGGCCCCTTCCAGGAGAACGCTGCCCTCTTCGAACGCCTCTTTGGGAAGATCTGTGGCTGGGCCGGACCGCGGGGGCTGTTGGGCCTGCCCTCTTCCAGGTTCCTCAGCGTCCACCACGACAATCCCGAGATGGAGATCACCGATGTCCGGAAACTGCGGCTGGATGCTGCCGTCACAGTTCCCGAGGGGACTCGGGTCGATGGAGAGATCAGCAAGCAGAGGCTCGAGGGCGGGGCCTACGCCGTATCGCGGTTGCGGATCCACGCGAAGCAGTACATGGCGGCCTGGGATGCCCTCATGGGTGGATGGTTGCCCAGCAGCGGTTACCAGCCTGACGACCGCCCCTGCTTCGAGATCTACCTCAACGAACCTTGGACTGGCCCGGGACTCACGCATGAAGTCGAGATTTGCCTGGCTGTGAAGCCGCTCTGATGAACCATGACCCATCCGGTTAGCACACCACTGCTTGAAGTTCGCGGAATCTCGAAGCGATACGGTGCCGTGTTGGCCAATGACCAGGTCGATCTCAGCCTGTACGGCGGAGAAGTTCACGCGCTCCTCGGGGAGAACGGCGCAGGCAAGAGCACCCTGTCGAAGATCATGTACGGCTTCACCCGCCCCGATTCCGGAGAGATCCTGCTTGGCGGGAAGCCGGTGGACCTTCATTCGCCGCGGGACGCGCGTGCGCTGGGCATCGGCATGGTGTTCCAGAACTTCCTGCTCATCCCTGCGCTGAGCGTCCTCGAGAACATCGCCCTGTTCCTCACCGACCTTCCGCCCATCTTTCGCCGGGAGGCCGTGGAACAGCGGATTCGAGAATTCGGCGAACGCTTTGGTCTCGTCGTCGATCCCTGGGCACAGGTTCGCCAGCTCTCTGTGGGTGATCAACAGAAGGTCGAGATTCTCAAGCTGCTCCTGGCCCAAGCGCGGGTCCTGATTCTCGATGAGCCCACCAAGGTGCTGGCCCCGCACGAAGTTGTCGCACTATTCCGCGTGTTCGAGGTCCTGAAGGCGGAGGGTTACTCCATCCTTTTCATCACGCACAAACTTCGCGAAGTCGTCGCGTGCGCCGACCGCATCACCGTGATGCGGCAGGGACGCGTGGAGGGCAGACTCACTTCGGGCCAAGCGGACGTGGATACCCTCGTGACCATGATGTTCGGGGAAGGCGGAGCCGGCGAACCGACGGCTACGGGGACTGTTCCGGAGCAACCACCCAGTACCCTGCCCATCTTCGAGCTGCGAGGAGCATCCTCAAAGGCGACGGGCAGCGAGACGCCCCTCAAGAACCTTGACGTCAGCATCGGAGCAGGCGAGATCGTCGGAGTGGCCGGGGTCTCCGGTAGCGGCCAGAAGGAGCTCGGAGACCTGATCCTGGGCCTTCGCCCCCTTTCCACCGGAAGCAAATGGTTCTGTGGAGCCGACGCATCATCCTGGACCATCGCTCGGATCCGGGAGAGTGGCGTCGCGTTCGTGCCGGAAGACCCCCTGGTGATGGCGGCCGTCCCTGGCATGTCCGTGCGGGAGAACCTCGTCCTGGGCACCGGGCGGCGGTACTGGAAGGGCGCCACGATCAATTGGCGGGCCCTCGAGGTCGCCATGGGCAAATCCTTCAGCGCCCTTGCCTTCCCCGTTCCAGGGCTCGATCCGCCCATGGGTGCCTTGTCGGGCGGCAATCTCCAGCGCGTGGTGATCGCCCGCGAGATGGCTCACAAACCCAAGCTCGTCGTGGCGCTCTACCCCACCCGCGGGCTGGACGTCCGGAGCGCCCTATCAGTGCGGGACCTGCTCCGGCGGGTACGGGATGGAGGCGGCGGAGTCCTCCTGATCTCGGAAGACCTGGAGGAACTCGCTGAGATGGCTGACCGCCTCCTCGTCCTGTACGGAGGAGCCATCGCCGGCGAGTTCAAGCGCGGCGTTTGGCAGGCGGAACAGGTGGGCCACCTGATGACAGGCTCGAAGGAGGCCCTCCATGCCTGAAGCAAGGATGGCCGCAGCCCTTCGAACCTCCCAGGCTGTGCGGATCTCCCTCCGCTATGCCCTGGTCTGCGCCGTAGCCCTTGCCATGTTCGCGGCGATCCTACTCGCCGCCGGGAAGGATCCGCTCAAGGCGTACGCAGACACTTTCACCTATACCCTCGCCAACGCCTACGGGTTCTCGGAACTGCTCGTGCGCATGACGCCGCTGCTCCTGGCCGCAGTCGCGGTGGCCCTTCCTTCCCGCCTCGGCCTCATCAATGTCGGCGGCGAAGGCCAGCTCTACCTGGGGGCCTGGATGGCCTCCGCCGGAGCCCTCATGTTCCCCGGCCTGCCCGCGTGGATCCTCCTGCCACTGGTCGTGGTCATGGGCTTCCTGGGAGGGGCAATCTGGGGCGCGATCCCCGGGGTTCTGCGGGCCGCGAAACTCGTCAACGAGACGATCGCCACGCTCCTGCTCAACTACATCGCCCCCCTCATCGTCAGCTTCTTCATTTTCGGTCCCTGGCGCGCCGTGGATAGCTCGGCGTACCCCCAATCATCGGCCTTCCCGGAAGCGGCCCGGCTGCCCTCCTTCTTCAACACGCGGATCCACGCGGGCATTCTCATCTCCCTTGCGGTGCTGCTGGCGTACTGGCTGATCATGGAGAAGACCCGCTGGGGCGTCGAGATGAGGGCCATCGGCGGCAATCCAGAGGCTGCGCAACGGCTGGGCATCCCGGTGGCAGTGTGGATCGTGATCGCCCTGGCGATTGGCGGGGGCCTCGCTGGTTTGGCGGGAATGGGTGAGGTGATGGGCATCCACGGCCGCCTGCGCCAGGGCCTTTCGCCGGGCTACGGGTTCACGGGGTTCCTCATCTCCTGGCTCGCCGGGGGCAGACCCCTGGGGATCCTTTTCATGGCCTTCCTCTTCGCGATCATCACCTCCGCAGGAGACACCCTCCAGATCACCCAGGGCCTGCCGTATTCGGTGGTCAACATCCTGCTCGCCATGATCCTCTTCATCGTCCTGGCCCGGCGGCCTGCGCGGGGGACTGCGAAATGACCACGCCCCTGGTTCTTGGAGTTCTGGCAGGCGCCGTCCTTTCCGGGACCTCGCTCCTCTACGCCACCCTCGGCGAAACGATCGTCGAGCGTTCAGGCATCGTCAACCTGGGGCTCGAGGGCATCCTCCTCATCGGGGCGTCGGTGGGCTTCTCCGTCGCCGCCGCCTCGGGGAGCGCATGGCTCGGCCTGGCCGCCGCCGCCGCCGCGGGAGGGCTGGGCAACCTCCTCTTCGGCTGGCTCGTGGTCACCCGGAAGGCCAATCAGCTGGCCAGCGGACTGGCGATGATGTTCTTCGGGTTCGGGGTGAGCGCCCTGGTCGGCGCGCCCTATGTGGGCGCCGTCATCGTCGGCCTGCCCAAGTGGAGGCCCTCCTGGCTGGATGGATTGCCCTGGGTGCGGTCCACGACCCTTTTCAACTACGATCTCCTCACCTGGCTCGCCGTTCCGGTGGCCATCTTGGTCTGGTGGGCCCTGTTCAGGACGCGCTGGGGGCTTGGCGTGAGGGCGGTGGGCGAAAGCCCCGCAGCGGCCTTCGCGGCCGGACGCAATCCTGCCGTCCTGCAGTACCAGGCGCTTTCCTCCGGCGGGGTGCTGGGTGGACTGGCGGGCGCGCACCTGTCCCTCTCGCTGACCCTGACCTGGGCCGAGTACATGACGGCGGGACGCGGCTTCATCGCCATCGCCCTGGTCATCTTCTCCAAGTGGCACCCCCTGCGCGCCATCGCGGGTGCCCTTCTCTTCGGAGGAGCGGAAGCCTTGCAGCTTCAGCTCCAGGCACGGGGATCCGACATTTCTCCTTTCCTCCTTGAAATGGCACCGTACCTTTTGACGATCCTCGTCCTCCTCGCCTGGGGCGGTTCAAGGAGGCTGGCAGCACCTGCGAGTCTCGGCAGGACTTTCTACGGTTCGGACTGACAACGTTCAATGTCTGCATGGCCGTCGCCATGGTTTTCTCTTCCCGGAGGTGGTCTCGTGAGAAACAAACTCGGCTTCATCATCGGCTTCTTCGTCCTGGTGTTCTGCCTGGCCGTCAAGCCCGCCTTCGCCGACAGTCCGCGGCTGATCATCGGCGCGGTCTACGTGGGCAGCGTCAATGACTACGGATACAACAGGTCCTTCCACGACGCCCTCACCCAGGTCGCCAGGGAGTTGCCCGGGGTCAAGCTGCTCGAGGCGGAGAACGTGCCGGAAAGCACCGAAGCGGAAAGGGTCATGGAAGGCCTGGTCCAGCAGGGCGCCAAGCTGATCTTCCCGACCAGCTTCGGGTACTCCGACTCCGCACGAAAGGTCGCCAAGCGGCACCGGGACGTGTGTTTCGAATACGCGGGGGATGGGGATACGGCGAAGAATTTCGGCGTCTTCTTCGGATCCACCCAGGCGGCCTGGTACCCCATGGGCGTGGCGGCGGGCAAAATGACGAAGAGCAACAAGCTCGGGTTCGTCATCGGCCTGCCGATCGGCTACGCCCTCGGGAACGTGAATGCTTTCCAAATGGGCGCCAGATCGGTCAACCCCAAGGCCCAGACGGTCGTCGTCGTGACGGGTGGATGGTCCGACAAGGCGAAGGAGGCCGGGGCCGCCAATGCCCTTCTCGACCAGGGATGCGATGTGGTGGGGATGCACGTCGACTCTCCTGCGACCATCATCCAGACCGTCGAAGCGCGGGGCGGCATGTCGATCGGCTTCCAGTCGATCGAGGCGCGCGCCCTTGCCCCGAAGGGGTGGATCACGGGGCTGGGTTTCACCTGGGCGCCTTTCTTCAAGGATGTGGCCATCAGCGTCATGGCCGGCAAATTCAGTGCGCAGGCCGTCTACCAGGGCCTGGGGCAGATGGTCGCCATCGCCCCTTTCGGCGCGTCCGTACCCGCTGAAGTGCAGGGACTCGTGAACGCGGCCGTCACCAAGGTCGCCAGTGGCTTCAACCCCTTCACGGGGCCCTTGAAGAACAACCTGGGGAACACTGTGCTTCCGCCCGGAGCGAGCGTAGGCGCAGACCAGATGGGCAACATGAACTGGTACGTCGATGGCGTCATCGGAAAGGTCCGGTAGCCATGAGCCTGAAAGATCGAATCAATGCTGCCAACGAGGAGGTCCTGCGCCGCATCGTCGCGGCCGATCCGGTCCTGGTGGACGTGGCGCCGGCCTACGAGGTGATCCCGGGATTGACGGATCGGATGGTCCTCCACTCCGGGCCCCCGGTGGCCTGGGGCCGGATGTGCGGCGCCCAGCGGGGCGCCGCCATCGGGATGTGCCTGTTTGAGGGGTGGGCGAAGACTCCGGAAGAGGCGGAACGGATGCTCCAGGCTGGGGAAATCGCCCTGGAGCCCAACCACCACCATGCGGCGGTCGGCCCCATGGCCGGGACGATCACCCGCAACATGTGGGTGTGGGTGGTGGAGAACAGGGCCTTCGGGAACCGCGCCTTCTGCCGCCAGGTCGAAAGTTTCCAGCAGTTCGGCGACCATTCCAAGGATGCGCTCGCCGCACTCGAGAAATGGCGGGATGTCTGGGGGCCGGCCCTGAGGGCCGTCGTCCGCAAGATGGGCGGCATTCCACTCAAACAACTCGTCGCCCGCGCCCTGCTCATGGGCGACGAGATGCACAACCGGGTCGTGGCCAGTTCCAGCCTCTTCGCGAATGCGGTGGCCCCCGTGCTCGTCGACTGCGGGCTGCCGAAGGAACAGATCCTG
>CAIXHJ010000490.1 GCA_903919165.1 uncultured Holophagaceae bacterium | reverse complement strand
TGCTCGCGCTGGTCAAGGGCGTGCTGACGCTTCCGGGCATCGCGGGGCTCGCGCTGACCGCCGGGATGGCGGTGGATGCCAACATCCTCATCTTCGAACGCATCAAGGAGGAACTGGGCCTCGGCAAGAGCGTCCCCGGCGCCATCGACGCGGGCTTCAACCGCGTGTTCTGGACCATCGTGGACAGCCACGTCACCCAGCTCTTCGCGGCGCTGCTGCTCTTCATCTTCGGCACGGGCCCCGTGAAGGGCTTCGCCGTGACCCTCACCGTGGGCGTCGTGGCTTCGCTGTTCACCAGCATCTACATCAGCCGCTTTATCTATGACTGGGTGCTCGAACGGCACCCCGGCACGAAGACCCTGTCCGTGGGCATCCACACCTTCTTCAAGGGCGCCTCCTACGACTTCATGAAGTACAAGGGCACGGCCCTGGCCATCAGCTGGGGCATCATCCTGCTCTGCTTCCTTTTCGTGCGGCCCTGGAATCTCACGCACAACAAGCGCGTCCAGCTGGGCATGCAGTTCGTGGGCGGCAACGACATGACCGTGCGGTTCCGGGGCGCGATGGAGCCTGAGACCATCCGGGCCGCCCTCGCGAAGAGCGGCTATCCCGATGCCACCGTGGTGGCCTACGAGAACGCCGACAAGGCCATCCGGGACTTCTCCGTGAAGGTGAAGGCCCGGAAGGACAGCGATCAGAAGGACAGCACCATCCAGGCCAATGCCCTGCGCGGCATCTTCAAGCAAATGGATCCCGAGGCCGCCGGCAGCACGCTGCCGGTCCTCAACCTGGAAGGCTCGAAGACCCTGGCGGACACCCTGGCCAAGGCCAACCCGCTGCACGTCGCCAATGATGAGACCATCCTCACGGCCACCTATGGGCCCCTGGCCGAGAAGATCATCTCGAGCCGGGACCGCCTGTCCTCAGGCCTCTACCAGTCCTTTAACGAGCTGCCGAAGGATCTCCCCCAGGCCGTCAACGGCGCGGTTAAGCAGAGCTACCGGCTGGGCGCCGTGGGCATCCTCAAGGACGAGAGCTTCTCTCCGAGCATCTCCGGTGAGTGGACGAACAAGACGCTCACTGCCGTGGGCCTCGCCATGGTGGCCATCCTGGTCTACGTCATCTTCCGCTTCACCGCGAGCTTCGCCGTGGGCGGCATTGTGGCCCTGATCCACGATATTCTCATGGCCCTGGGCCTCTTCGCGGCCTTCGGCTACGAGTTCAACGTGCCGGTGGTGGCCAGCTTCCTCACCCTGATGGGCTACTCCATGGCGGACACCATCGTGGTCTTCGACCGGATCCGCGAGAACAGCCACCGGCCCGAGTACCGGCGCGTATCCATCAGCAAGCTGGTGAACGACTCCATCAACCAGACCCTCGGCCGGACGATCCTCACTTCGCTGTCCGTGCTGTTTGTCAGCGTCTGTCTTTGGCTCTTCGGCGGCCCGGCCCTCCATGACCTGGCTTTCCCCCTGGTCATCGGCGTCATCACGGGCACCTACTCGTCCATCTACATCGCCAGCCCCGTGGTGGTGTACTGGGATCAGTGGTTCGGCGGCAAGGACAAGCTGAAGCAGCACGCTTGATGTCGTCCGGGGGTTCCGCGCTGCGCGCACACCCCCAGGATCCCGCACAGAAACCCTGCCACCCAAGGCTACTTCAGGTTCCGCTCCAGGAACGCATACATGTCTTTGCGGGATTCCTGGGCCATGGTGGTGTCGATGCGGTTGAAGCTGTGGCCGCCGGGTGCGTCCTGGTAGATCCTCTGCTCAAAGGTCTTGCCGGCGGCCTTCATGGCCAGGAGGAGGGACTCGACCTCGACGACGTTCACGTCGCGGTCGTTGGTGGTGGTGTGAACCAATAGGGGTGTGCGGAGCTTCTGGACGTTCCACACGGGGCTGCGGCGCCGCACAAGCTCCACGTCCTCGCTGGGTGTCTTCCCGCCAAACATCGTCCGGACGATGGCTTCGTCCCGGTACTCCTCCCCGGCGTAGCCCACCCGGGCCAGCAGGTCGGATACGGGTACCCCCGCATAGCAAGCGGCGAATTTCTCATGATGGTCGAAGACCGCC
>CAIXHJ010000489.1 GCA_903919165.1 uncultured Holophagaceae bacterium | reverse complement strand
TGAAGGAATGCATCCGCATCCGCACCGGCGAACGAGGCGGGCAGGCCATCTGATGCACACCATTCAATTCGAAGGCAAGACCCCGGGCATGGCGGAATGCGACCGGGAGACGGCGCTCCTCGCCGCCAGCACCAAGGCCTCAGTGCCACTGCCCCATCGCTGTGGCGGCCATGCCCGCTGCGGCACCTGCATCGTCACCGTTGTAGAAGGGACTGAGAACCTAAGCGAGATGGGCACCGCCGAGACCCGCGTCCTCAAGGCCCTGAAGGCCAATCCCGACCAGCGCCTCGCCTGCCAGACCTGGGCGAGGGGCGATGTGAGCGTGAGATACTAGCCCTCTGTTAACCGACGGGCCGCCGTCCTTCCATGGCCCGGTCCAGGGTGAGCTCATCGGCGTATTCGAGGTCGCTGCCGATGGGGAGTCCCAATCCGATGCGCGTGGTGCGGACGCCGACGGGTTCGAGCAGGCGGGCCAGCCAGCTGGCGGTGGCCTCACCGTCCACGGTGGGATTCGTGGCCAGGATGACCTCCTTGATGGCCTGGTCCTCCAGGCGCCTCAGCAGCTCGCGGATGCGCAGCTGATCGGGCCCCACGCCCCGCAGGGGCGAGATGAGGCCTCCCAGCACGTGATAGCGGCCCCGGAAGTGGCCGCTGCGTTCGAAGCTGAGCACATTGGAGGCCTCGGCCACGATGACCAGGCAGGCTGGATCCCTACGGGGGTCCAGGCAGATGGGGCAGATGGGCTGGTCCGTGAAGGCGCCGCACACTTCGCAGAAGCCCACCTTCTCGGCGGCCTGCTGGAGCTGGTGGGCCAGGTGGGCCATGGCCTCGGGACCCTCCTTCAGCAGGTGCAGGGCCATGCGCTGGGCGGACTTGGCGCCCACGCCCGGCAGCTTCTGGAGGCTTTCGACCACGGCCTCGAGGGGCGGCGGAAGCTTCACGGGATCAGAGCCCCAGGCCCGGCAGGTTGAGGCCCGCGCCCAGGCCGCCCATCTGCTTCTTCATGGCTTCGTCGACCTTGGTGGCGGCATCGCGGAAGGCCGCCATCAGGAGATCCTCCAGCATGGAGGGATCCTCGGGGTCCATGGCGTCCTTGCCGATGGAGAGGCCCATGAGTTCCTTGGAACCGTTGAGAGTAACCTTCACCAGCTCGCCGCCGGAGGTGCCTTCGATGCGCAGGTTGGACTGGGTCTCCGCCAGCTTCGCCTGCATCTGCTGGGCCTGCTTCATCAGGAATCGCATGTCCATGGGATCAACCTCCAGGTGGAATGTCGTGGGGCGTGGGCTTGGCGCGATGAGGGTGCGGGAGATGGGGCCAGTGGATGCGGCGCAGGCGCTTGGCCAGCCAGAGCATGAAGAAGTATCCGACAGGCAGGGCCAGGAGGGAGCAGATGAATCCACCAATGAGGTAGGATTTCAGGATCGGCCGCAGCATGGTGGTCATCGCCTCGAACCCGTCCCAGGTGAGGAAGCTCCGCCAGCCGATCTCATGCCATTGGACTTTGGCCAGGTTGGCGGCATGGAATCGCCACCGAACCAGATTACCCAACCAGGTGCTTGCGGTCGCGATCGGCACCATGGTCCAGGGATTGTTGATGAGCATGGCCATGATCATCAGAGGGCGGTGCAGGCGCCTGAAGATCAGGCAGAAGAGGAACACCATGCCTGTATGGAGGCCCAGCAGGGGGTTCCAGGCGATGGAGAAGCCCAGGCAGAAGCTCCAGGCCACCTGCTCGGGACTCAATTCCGGATGAAGGATGTGGGCCCTCAGGCGATTCCAGATTCCCTTGGGCGGTCCCGCCGGAACGGGCGGGGGAATGAACGGCTCCGTGGGATCAGTCATGGGCGAAGTGGTCGAATCCAAGGTCCGGCAGGGCGCGCGTTCCACTCCCATCATAGACGAGCAGTGGCGCTGATCCTGGCGCCACGGCTCGGCCCACGGGAATGAGGGCCTGGCCGAGCCGCTTTTCCAACTCTGACTTGGGCAGGTCGGTGCCGAAGCAGCGGGCGTAATCTTCGCCGCCCCGCAGGGCATCCGCGTCCAGATCCGGGTCCACCAGGATGCTGAGTCTGGAGGCTTCCGCCAGATTGCGGAGATCGCGGCTGAGTCCATCCGAGAGATCGATGCAGGCGTGTACTTCGAGCATGGCCGCCAGCCTCAACCCAAGGCCCAGATTGGGCTTCGGGTCCAGGTGGGCCTCCAGATCGGGGTCAGGCCGCGTCGGATCCCAGCGCTGTCCCGCCTGCAGTTTCCGCAGTCCCCGCAGGCTCGCGCCGGGGCGCTGGTCTACGAAGATCCAATCGCCGGGTCTCAGGCCATCGCGTCTCAGCCATCGGGCTGCGAAGCCGAAGGCCGTGAGGCCCAGGCCCAGGCCCGAGGGGCGGCCCACGGTATCGCCGCCGAGCACCTGGACGCCGGCCTGCCGGGAGGCCAGTGCCAGACTCTCCAGGAAGGTGTCGAGCCAGGGTTCATTGATCTCGGGACCCAGGGCGAGGGTGAGGGTGAAAGCGAAGGGTTGGGCCCCGGAGGCGTCCAGATCCGACAGGTTCACCGTCAGGAGTTTGCGGGCCAGGAGGTCCGGCGGATGCCAGTCTAGGCAGAAGTGTTGATCCGATTCCATGAGGTCCGTGGTGACCAGCAGCGTGTGACCGGTGGGCACAGTGGACAGGGCACCGCAGTCGTCCAGGAGGCTGCCGCCACCGGGCAACAGCTCCCGGATGCGGGCAAGCACTCCTGTCTCCGTCAGGCTCATGGGCGGACCTCCGTCACAAGTCCAGTCTCCCACGGCTCAGGAGGCGAGGCGATGCTTGGTCCCGGACGGTGGCGATGCTAGGTTGGTTGAGTACGCCCATGCCGGGCCCCAATTGAATCTCGAGGAGACGTCCATGGCCATCACCAAAGTGTGGATCGAAGAAGGCTGCATCGTGTGCAACGCCTGCGAGGCCGAGTGCCCCGAGGTGTTCCATGTCACCGATACCAGCTGCAACGTCAACGGCTCCGTGCGCGAGGACGGCGTGGACAATGAGAACCGGGACGAGCAGAGCCCCCTGTCCGGCAGCTTCGGCACTGACCTGGAGGCCGCCATCGAAGCCGCAGCGGCCAGTTGCCCCGTGGAAGTCATCAAGTTCGAAAAGGCCTAGGGCCCAAGCGGTTCCGCCGTTTCTGATAGGAACGGGCGCCATGCGGCGCCCGTTCTGTATTTTCTGACCTATGTGACTGGTGGTTGTTTCGATCAAAGCATGGCCTGCCATGACTTCTGGGATTGAGAGCGGATTTTTAAACACGCTCTGAGAGCCGTTCTCGCGTCACCATGGACCTTCGCACCCGGAGATGCCTATGCTCACGCGCCTGCAGGCCGACCTGAAAACCGCCATGCTGGCCAGGGATGTCCCCAGGACCCAGGTGCTCCGCATGGCTCTCGCCGCCTACAAGAACGAGGCCGTGGCCAAGGGGCTGGGGCCCCAGGGCACCCTTGCAGAGGCCGATGCCCAGGCCGTCTTCAAGCGCCTGGTGAAGTCCCGGGAGGACAGCGTCGCCCAGTTCGAGAAAGTGGGCCAGACCGACCGAGCCGCCCAGGAGCGGGCCGAAATCGAGATACTGAAGCCCTACCTTCCAGCCATGCTCGAGGGTCCGGCCCTGGAGGCCGCCGTGAGGGCCGCCATCGCCCAATGCGGGGCCACGGTGAAGAGGGACCTCGGTCTCGTGATGAAGGCCCTTCAGGCCGCCCACGGTGGTGCCATCGACGGGAAGGCCGCGAGTGCTCTGGTGCAGTCTCTGTTGGGATAACTTGACCCGGGGGGACTGCCTGCTTGCTCCGCTCACGATGTCCCTACCGGGACACCTACTTCACGATCCGGCAGAGCCTGGCCGCGAAGTCTGAATCCATCCAGAGTCAGACGCCGTCCTGGGCTAAGCTTGAAGGTTTGAGGGCCCCATGAAGCAGTCCAAGCTCCTGATCCAGACCCTGCGCGAGATGCCCCGCGACGCCGATGTGGTGAGCCAGCAGCTCATGATGCGGGCGGGCATGATCCAGAAAGTGGCAGCGGGTATCTACAGTTACTTGCCCCTGGCCTTCCGGAGTATCCGCAAGTTCGAGGAGATCGTCCGCGAGGAACTGGCCAAGGACGGCTGCCAGGAACTGCTCATGCCCGCGGTGCTGCCCGCAGAGATTTGGCAGGAGAGCGGGCGTTGGAAGTTCTACGGGGATGAGCTGCTGAGGTTCTGCGACCGCAAAGCCAAGGCTGAAGTCGCCGAGCGGCGCAAGAGGGGCGAGACCCCGGATGAGCGGGACTTCTACAACTTCTGCCTGGGGCCCACCCACGAGGAAGTGATCACCGACATCGTCCGGAAGCACGTGCATAGCTACAAGCAGCTGCCCATGAACCTCTTCCAGATCCAGAACAAGTTCCGCGACGAGCGCCGCCCTCGCTTTGGCCTCATGCGGGGCCGCGAATTCACCATGAAGGACGGCTACTCTTTCCACGCCGATGATGCCTGTGCGGATCGCGGGTACTGGGCCATGTTCAACGCCTACAATCGGATTTTCTCCCGGCTGGGCGTGAAGTTCAGGCCCGTGGAAGCCGACAGCGGTCCCATCGGCGGCAGCTTCACCCACGAATTCCATGTGCTGGCGGGCAGCGGCGAGGACGCCATCCTCAGCTGCGACGGGTGCGATTACACGTCGAACATGGAGAAGACTGAGGCACCGTGTTTGCCTGTCGGCAATCACGGAGGTAGGTTTGAACTGAAGATAGATCATTTCTA
>CAIXHJ010000488.1 GCA_903919165.1 uncultured Holophagaceae bacterium | reverse complement strand
GTTGGCTTTTCAACGTTCTTTGCCGAGGCCGCCATGCGCTACCTTCCCTCTTCCCCCGTCGAGGATAAAGAACTTCTGGACATCATCGGCGTGCTGCACGCCGATGCGCTATTGGTGGGCATTCCAGAACCACTCCGCCTCCGGCACGACCTGGACCTGCCCACCCAGGGCTCCGAGCAGGAGGTGACCTGGCAGATGATGGGCCTGGCCAACCGGAACACCCGCTTCTGCGCCCAGTTCCTCGGTGCCGGTGCCTACGACCACTTCGTCCCTTCGGCCATCGACGCCCTCAGTAGCCGGCAGGAATGGTTCACGGCCTACACGCCCTATCAGCCCGAGATCAGTCAGGGCACGCTGCAGCACATCTTCGAGTACCAGACCCTCATCTGTGATCTGACGGGCCTCGAGGTGACCAACGCCAGCCTCTACGATGGCGGAACCGCCTGCGTGGAAGCGGCGTTGATGGCCGTGCGTGTGTCGAAGAAGCGCCACACCGTTCTGGTGAGCCGTGGCCTCCACCCCATGTACCGCGCCGTGCTCAAGACCAACTTCGCCCCCCACGACGACCTTAAACTGGTGGAAGTGGGCCTCAGGGACGGTGTCACTGACCTGGCCGACCTCCAGGCCAAGCTTAATGGCGATGTAGCGGCGGTGCTGGTGGGCTATCCGAACTTCCTGGGCGTCGTTGAGGACCTCACAGCCCTGGCCGCACCCATTCACGCCACAGGCGCCCTGCTGGTGAGCGTCACCCAGGAGGCCTTCGCCTTCGGCTGGTTCGAGGCACCGGGAAAAGTCGGCGCCGACATGGCCTGCGGCGAGGCCATGAGCCTGGGCAACAAGCCCAACTACGGCGGTCCCTTTCTTGGGTTCCTCGCCGTTCGGGATGTCCATAAGCGCGAGATCCCAGGCCGTGTGGTGGGCCAGGCCAAGGATCTGGAGGGCCGCACCGGCTACGTGCTGACGCTGACCGCCCGGGAGCAGCACATCCGCCGCGACAAGGCCACCAGCAACATCTGCTCAAACCAGGGCCTCGTCGCCCTGCGAGCCAACATCTTCATGCAGCTCGCCGGGCCCGAAGGCATCCGGGGCCTCGCCGAACAAAACGCCGCCAAGGCCCAGTACCTGCGCCAGAGGCTGCTGGAGCTGCCGGATATGGAGCCGGTGGGCGACCCGCCCTTCTTCAATGAGTTCATGTTGCGCTACACCGGCGACTATGCCGCGCTGCAGGAAGCCTGCCTGAAGGAGAGCCTGCTGCCGGGCCTGGACCTAGGCCGCTTCTACCCCGAATACGCGGGCTGCATCCTCTGGTGCGCCACGGAACTCCACACCCGCCAGATGATCGAGAGCCTTGTCGAGATCTTGGCCCGCGTCCCCGCCGCCGTCTAAGGAGCCGCTCCATGTTTCTGCGTCAGCGCGAACCCCTCTCCTTCGAGCGCTCCGTCCCCGGCAAGCGGGGCATGGACCTTCCAAAGCTCGACGTCCCGACCGCTCGGGACACTCGTCCCGCCCACCTCAAGCGCAGGGGCTTCGATGCCCTTCCGGAGTTGAGCGAGGTCGAGGTCATCCGCCACTTCACACGGCTCTCCAAGTGGAACTATGGCGTGGACGACGGCATGTATCCACTCGGCTCCTGCACCATGAAGCACAACCCACGGCTGAACGAAAAAGTCGCAGGCCTGCCAGGCTTCACGGACAGCCACCCCATGGCCCCGGACGCCTTCGTGCAGGGCAACCTTGAGTTGATCTTCACGCTTCAAGAATGGCTGAAGGAGATCACCGGCCTGCCCGGCGTCACACTCCAGCCCAGCGCGGGCGCAGCGGGTGAGCTGACCGGCGTCATGCTCATCCGGGCCTATCACGTCTCCAAGGGTGCCAAGCGTCGCGTCATCCTCATCCCTGACAGTGGCCACGGCACCAACCCCGCCACGGCGGCCATGGCGGGCTACGAGGTGGTGGAACTGCCCTCGGGGCCCGATGGCACCATCAGCTTCGAGGACGTGACCGATCCCGTGAACGGCAAGGTGCGCAAGGGCCTGAAGACGCTCGTGAACGAGCTGGGTCAAGAGATTGCGGGGGCCATGATCACGAACCCCAACACCATCGGCGTCTTCGAATACCGCTTCCAGGAGATCAGCGACCTGTTGCACAGCGTGGACGCCCTGGTCTACATGGATGGCGCCAACATGAACGCCCTGGTGGGCGTGGCTCGACCCGGCGATTTCGGCGTGGACGTCATGCACCTGAACCTGCACAAGACCATGTCCACACCCCATGGCGGCGGCGGCCCCGGCGCGGGTCCCGTCTGCTGCTCCGAGATGCTGGTGCCCTTCTTGCCCGTGCCAGTGGTCACGCGGGACACCGTGAAGGTGGGCGAAGGCGAGGTCCCCAGGCACAGCTACCGCATGGAATGGAACCGGCCCCAGAGCATCGGCAAGGTGCATACCTTTTACGGCAACTTCGGGATCCTGGTGCGGGCGCTCTCCTACTGCCTGAGCCACGGCTCCGACGGCCTCAAGGCGGCCACTCTGCGAGCCATCGTGAACGCCAACTACATCCGCACGCGCCTCAAGGGCGCCTATGCCCTGCACATCGATTCGCCCACCCTGCACGAGGTGGTCTTCAGCGATACGAACCAGGCCAGACACGATGTCCACACCCTGGACATCGCCAAGCGCCTCATCGACCACGGCTACCACCCGCCCACGATCTACTTCCCCCTCATCGTGCCCGGCGCGCTGATGATCGAGCCCACGGAAAGCGAGGGGAAGGACGAGTTGGACGCCTTCTGCGACACCATGCTCCAGATCGCCAAGGAGGCCGAGGAAAACCCGGACCTGCTGCACCAGGCCCCGACCCTTGCCCCCCTCCGCCGCCTCGACGAAACCACCGCCGCGCGGAAGCCCGTGCTGAGGTGGACGAGGGCCTGAGCATGGGCGACCCGATCCACCAGTCCCTGGTGCTGAAGGCCCTCACGCGGGACCGGTTCATCCGCTTCTCCTCGCTGGACGCAAGCCCGTTGTGGGACGGCGTCCGGCGCGGCCATCCGCACCTGGATCCCGAGGCCTGCGCCTGTCTCACCGGGCTGCTGTCAGCCACGGCCCTGTTCCAGGGGCGCACGGCCTTCGAGGAGCGCCTCCAGATACTCGTCAAGGGTTCAGGGCGGGCCAAGGCCGTGGTGGCGGACTGCTGGCCCGATGGCACCATCCGCGGCGTGCTGGACCTCGGCGCGGTGGAAGCAGGAGATTGGGTGGCCGCTCCCGGCCTGCTTCAGGTGATGCGCTCCAATGCCACGGGCCAGCCCTACATCGGGAACCTGCCCCTGGTGGCTGGCGGTATCCAGGCACAGGTGGAGTACTACCTGCAGCAGTCCGAGCAGATCCAGGCCAGCCTCACCCTGTGGTGCGATCCGGGCACCGGAGAGGCCGGAGGGCTACTGGTGGAGCCGCTGCCGGACTGCCCGCCGGCCCGCCTGGAACGGCTGGTCCAGGCCATCGAGGACCTGGAGGTGGTGCCCTACTGGGAGCGCACGGCGGAGTTCCTTGCTTCTTGGGTATCCCAGGGCGAAGGCATCGAAGAGTCGGTGGCCACTGAGCTTTTCTACCGCTGCCGCTGCACCCGCGAGGCCCTGTTAGAGGCCCTCCGCCGCTTTCCGGCGGAGCAGAGGGAGGACCTCTTCAAGGGGAATGACCCCTTGGAAGTCCGCTGCGATTATTGCGGCACGTTGTACCCCATCAGCCGGGACGACCTGATGGCGGAGGAGGCCTGATGGCGGCCCGCCTCGTCGTCGCGGACAGGGGTCGGCCATTGGGCTCACCTTTGTCGGTGTGGGTCAACTTCCGCCTCATTCCCTTTCTCGGCGCGGGTCTCTCCAAGCTCTGGGCCTACACGTTGCGCGTGCGTCGAGAGGGGTTCGATGCCGTGGAGGGCCTCGTGGCCCGCGATGAACGCTTCATCCTGGCCTTCTGGCACCGGCGCCTCTTCATGATGCCCCTGGCATACCCCTTCCTGCGGAAGGATCGGGGAGTGGCCATCCTCTCCAGCGACAGCAAGGATGGAGAACGCAGTGCCGCCACATGGCACTGGTTCGGTATCCACGCAGTGCGGGGCACTGCCAGCGACGATGGCGCCAAGG
>CAIXHJ010000487.1 GCA_903919165.1 uncultured Holophagaceae bacterium | reverse complement strand
CGGCCCAAATCCATCAGGATGGAAGCAGTGGACTTTGTGATGGTGGTAGGGACATCGGGCGCACCTTCCTCAAAGCGGTAGGTTCCCTCGAGCCAGAGCGCCACCTCCATGAGCCCTTCGAAACCCTCACCTGCCTGGGTTGCCGCATGAATGATCCGTCCATCTTTCAAGTAGATCCGAGCCTTGGAGGACTCCTGCTGCACATGAAAACATCCGGATTTCCCTCCCTGGCTCACCAGCTGGATGATGTCGGGCAGCGGCGCTTCGCGCATGGAGCCTTGAATCACACCCTGAGACATGAACTGTTCCTCTCGGGAAGATGAACCGGATGCCCAACCATACCATGAAGTGCGTCCTCCCTCTGGAGTGCGCCCTTCCCCCGGAAGGTGTCCTGAGCGATGCTGGGAGGCTATGACCTTGTGCCCCGACTCCTCCTTCGGCTCCATTGAGGAAGCCATCGAAACGATCCGCCAGGGAGGAATGGTTGTGGTGGTGGATGATGAGGACCGCGAGAACGAAGGCGACCTCACCCTGGCTGCTGAACATGTGAGTCCCGAGTCCGTTGCCTTCATGGCCAAATATGGCAGGGGATTGATCTGCGCGGCTTTGGAGGGCCCCCTGCTCGACCAGCTCCAGATCCCGCTCATGGTCCGGGACAACACCAGCCCTTTCGAGACGGCCTTCTGTGTCTCCGTCGAGGCACGGGAAGGCACGACCACCGGCATCAGCGCACATGACCGCTCGCGGACCATCCAGGCTCTCATCGCCCCAGAGGCCAAGCCCCAACATTTCGTGAAGCCCGGCCATGTCTTCCCGCTGAGAGCACGACCTGGAGGCGTCCTCACGCGCACTGGACAGACCGAGGCCAGCGTGGATCTGGCTCGCCTGGCTGGACTGCATCCCAGCGGCGTGATCTGCGAGATCATGAAGGACGATGGCACCATGGCCCGCGTGCCCGATCTCATCCCATTCTGTCGCCAACATGGACTGCCCCTGGTAACCGTGGCGGATCTCGTGGCCTATCGCCTCCGCCAGGAACCCCTGGTGAAGCCCATGGAGGTCCGCAGCATGCCCAGCATCTGGGGCAACCTCAAGGTCCATCGCTTCCAGAGCCTGCTGGATGGCGGCAGCCACCTGGCTTTCGTGCTGGGAGACCTGTCGGGTGACGAGCCGCCCCTGGTCCGCGTGCATGTGGAAACCCTTCCGGATGACCTGCACGGCTTCGAGACCGGCCTCTTCCAGAAGGCCATGGGGTTCCTCGCCAGGGAGGGACGCGGTGCCCTGGTGTACCTGCGCCGTCATGCCCACACGCCTGGCGTGGCGGAAGAAGGGCCCACCCAGCCGCAGATCATGAGCGACCGTGAATTCGGGGTGGGCGCCCAGATCCTCCGACAGCTCGGCATCGGGAAAATGCGCCTCCTCAGTCGGCACGAAACCAAGTACATTGGGCTCCGTGGCTTCGGCCTTGACCTCTGCGCCCATGTGCCTCTGGAACCCGCCGCGGCCCCCCTCTCCACGGACCAGCATTGATCGATGCCGCCTTCCTGACCAAGTCACCCCTGTTCAGGAACCTGGACGAGACGGAGCGTGCGCAGATCCTCATCATTGGCGACGTCCGCTCCTTCACGGCCGGCCAGGTCCTCTTCCGCGAAGGGGATCCCGGGGATGGCCTCTACCTGGTGGTGAAAGGGTCTGTGCGCATCTCCAAAACAATCCTCACCGGCGAAGAGGCCCTCGCGGTGCTGGAATCCCCGGCCTTCTTCGGCGAAATGGCCCTTATCGACAACTCCTTCAGGGCCGCGGATGCCATCGTCAACGAGGACTCGGTGCTTTTCTTCATCCCGCTCCAGGGGCTCAGCTCGCTCATCGAAACCCAGCATGGCATCGCCCTGAAAATCCTCTACGCTCTATGCGAAGTGCTCGCGCAGCGTCTCCGGGAAACGAACGAGCGATACATGAGCATCTTCACCATCGCACAGATGGGGGGCGCCAATCCTGACCGCCCCCTCCTCATCCCCTGAACTTGAAAGGAGTTTCCATGTCCGACCTCGTCGCCCACATCACCGATGCCGAATTTCCCCAGGCCGTCGCGAAGGGTGTCACCCTCGTGGATTTCTGGGCCCCCTGGTGCGGCCCCTGCAAGATGATCGCCCCCGTCCTCGACGAACTGGCCTCGGAGATGCAGGGGAAGGCCAGATTCGTGAAGATGAACGTGGACGAGAATCCCCAGGTGGCCGGCCAGTTCGGCATCATGAGCATCCCCACGCTCATCGTGTTCAAGGACGGAAAGCCCGTGAACAAGTTGGTCGGAGGCCAGCCCAAGCCCCAGCTCAAGGCATTTGTGGAAGGGGCGTTCTAATCAGCTATCAGCTATCAGTGAAGGCGCCGGGGCGACCCGGCGTTTTCTTTAGCTGAGAGCCGACAGCCGATAGCTATTTCCTCCTAAGCACCAGCCGGATCTGGTTGCCCTTCTCGTTGAAGTGGACCTCATCCATCACCAGGAAAATCATCGGAAGACCGCGTCCCCAGTGGGAGTTCAGGTCGGAGTCTTTCGGAAGTTGCGACTTCTGGCTGGCGTCGAAGCCCTTGCCCTCATCGTTGATCTCCAGTTCGAATCGCTCGGTATCCATGGCGAGGCGGACCTCAATGAGACGTCTCGCAAAATCTGGATCCGCCATCCGCTCAGCCCGTAGCTTGGTGTAGGGATCCTCACCAGCGAAGAGATCGCCCTTGAGGGTCGATTCCAGCTCGAGGTTGCCGTGCTCCAGCGAATTCACGAGCGCCTCGTGGAGGGCCATGGCGATGACGTCCAGGTTGTTCGTGGACGCGAAGCCCATGGGCACCAGCCGGTCCGTCAGGTGGTGCACGAGGCTGGGTACATCGAGTTCATCGGACCGGAAGAGGAAGTGGCGGCGTTCGTTCACCAGGCCGCGCAACCCGTCGTCTGTCAGCTGGAGATCCCGGTGCACATCCACCAGATGGAAGACGCTCTGCACCAGGTCCTGGATGGCGATGGGCTTCATGAACAGGTTCGACGCACCCATGCGCATGGCCCGGATGGCGTAGTCCACCGAGGACTGGCCCGTCATCAGCACCACCGGGAGGCGCGGATGCAGGGCTTTCACCTTGCGGATGACGTCGAACCCATCGAGGCCCTCCATGTTGATGTCGGTGATGACCAGGTCGAATTCAGGGGCTGCTGGGTTCTGGACCAGTTCCAGCGCCTGGACGGCATCAGGGTAGGCATGCACCTCCATTCCGTAATGCGCCAGGGCCGATTGCACCATGTCCAGCACTTCCGGGTCGTCATCGACCAGGAGGATTCGAGCGACCTTTCGGTTCCGGTTCATGGGAACTCCATTCGCCAGATTCTAACCAATCGGCAAATAGGGCGTGATCAGCGACCAAGTCCTATCCAGGGCACCGGTCAGGGACTCCGGAAGAGACATCGACCCGGCGGACCTGATGGGTGCTTTCCTAAGCGCACCCGCGATCCAGGCGCCGATCCCATCCGTCGGGATGACGTCGAGGCGGCCCGCCGATCGCAGGGGCTGCACCAGATCCCCGAAATTGGAGAAGCCAGGACCGATGATCGTCGGGAGGCCTGCCCGAATGGGTTCCAGGGGATTGTGCCCCCCGGATTCGGTCCATCCTCCAGCCACCAGGGCCAGGGTGCCTTCCGCGTAGGCGGCGGAAAGCTCGCCGAGCGTGTCCAGCAGCAGGACATCGGTCGAGCGCCAACCCTCCTCGGGGGGCCAGGGGTCAGAGGCCCGTCGGAAAGCCAGTCCCCGTTCCGAGAAATCCCGGGCAACCGCTTCAAAGCGTCGGGGCTGCCGGGGTGCGAGGATCAGGCGCAAGCCGGGTGTGTCGGTCCTCGCCGCATTCCACGCATCAAGCACCAGCTCTTCTTCGCCGTCCACCGTGTTTCCTGCCACAAGTACCGGGCAGGAGACCCAGGCGGTCCGCAGCGCGGCCCACCCCTCATGCAAAGGCCTGGGCGCGGGAAGGTCCGCCTTGAGGTTGCCGCCGAGCGCCACATCCGGTGCCCCCAGTCGCCGGAAGGCCTCGACGCTGGCCTCATCCCGGGCGGCCACTTGTGTGAGCCGCGAGGCTGCCCGCCGTAGCCAGGGCCCGCCGCGCTGGAGGGACTTCCCGGTCAGGCGCCCATTCACCACGAGGCGTGGAATGCCACGGGATTGGAGTGCCTCCAGGAGGCCCGGCCAGAGTTCGGTTTCCAGGGCGATGAAGGCACCCGGGGCTCGGCGCAGGAAGGGTTCCAGCCCGGCGGGATCATCCAGGGGAAAGGCACCGCCGGTGATCAGACCGGTTCCGGCGTCCCAATCCCGCAGGCGTCGGCCCAGCAGATCGAGACCCGCAGGTGTGCCGGTGCTCAGGTGAACCGGATGGCCTGCTGCGCGCAGACGGCTCACCAGACTCTCCGCCAGCATCAGTTCGCCCACGCTCACCGCGTGCAGCCAGACCCAACGCCCTGTGGGAAGATCGGGAGGTTCCGCCAGAAGCCGCGCCCGCCAGCCTTCCGGAAGGCCCCGGGCACAGGCGCGAGCTGCGGCCCCCGCCAGAGAGACTGTCGCCAGGTAGCTGAAGTCGAGAGCGTCCACACTTCAACGCTCTCACATTTCCACACCAACCGGCATCATGGATGGATGGATGGACGCGCGCCCATGGACATTCTCATCGTCACCGGCCCCCTCGGTGCCGGCAAAACCACGCTCGTCAACCGCCTGCTGAAGGCGGAGATCGCGGCCGGGCGCCGGGTGGCGGTGCTCATCAACGAGTTCGGCGCCATCAGCGTGGACGGCACCCTGCTGGATGCAGAACGTCCCGAGCTCGCGGGTGTGCAGAATCTGGTGAATGGCTGTGTCTGCTGCAGCCTTCGTGACGACGTGGTGACTACGCTCAGGGCCTGGTGCGACCAACCTCAAGGGACGGGGCCCGAGCGAGTGGTGCTGGAAACCACCGGCCTCGCTGATCCCACCGACCTCCTGGATCTGGAGCACGAGCCCGCGCTGACTGGACGCCTGCGCCTGGCTGGACTGGTCACCGTCATTTCCTGTCTCACCCCCTTGGACCATCTCAAGACGAAACCCTTGCTCCACCGCCAGGCGGCGCTGGCCAGCCTCATCCACCTCAGCAAGGCCGACCTGGATCCTTCGGCGGGAGTGGCCTGGGAAGGCGAACTCCGATCCACATTCCGGCCCATTCCGCTGGTCGCCACACGCCATGGCGCGGTCCCTGAGGGCAGCCCGGACCCGTGGCTGGGCGATGTACAGCCCCTGCCGGAAGGCTGGGGAGCGGTCACCGGCACAAGTTTCGCTGAGGCCCGCTCCCTGACTTTGCACTGGGACCACCCGGTGGATCCCGCCGCTCTGGAGGCCCTCCTTCTGGCTCCACCCGACCGCGGTGAACTGTTGCGCGCCAAGGGCGTCTGTGCTTTCGCCGGCTGGGCCGCGCGCAACGACGGCAGTGACCGCTGGGCCTTCCAGCTCGCGGACGGCCGGCTCGAGATCTCACCCCTCCCCCTGCGGTCGGACGGCTCAGTCGCGACATGCGCCGCCGTCGTCATCGGCGCTGGACTTGATGCCTCCCATTGGAAGAAATCTTTGCGCGCACTCGAATGCCCGCCTGAAGGCGGACGACGTAAAGTCCTTTTCAATCGCTGAACTGGATCCCGCAGGGGCCAGTTCAGCGCCGGGCTTGGTATCATCGCCTTTCCCCTCTTTCGGGGATGGCAAGGAGCAGGTGTGGATCAAGTGCTCGACCTCATGGCCAAGGAGCTGAAGCTCCCCCGGGCGGGTGTCGCCGCCATCGTGGCCCTGCTGGAGGATGGCAACACCGTCCCCTTCATCGCCCGCTACCGCAAGGAGGCGACCGGCTCCCTCGACGAGGTGGCCATCCGGGCCGTGGAGGACCGCCACGCCTATTACAAGGACCTGCTGGACCGCCGCAAGACCGTGCTGAGGACCATCAACGACCAGGGCAAGCTCACGCCTGACCTGAAGGCCAAAATCGAGACCACATGGGTGAAGGCAGAACTTGAGGATCTCTATCTGCCTTACAAACCCAAGAAGCGCACCAAGGCCACGGTCGCCCGGGAGCGGGGCCTGGAGCCCCTGCTGGATTCGCTGCTGGCGGATGACAGCGGCGCCGATCCGTTCATCATCGCGGAACCTTTCATCAAGGATGAGGACGGCCTGCGCTCGCCCTCCGAATGCATGGAAGGGGCGGGCCACATCCTGGCCGAGCGCCTCTCCGAGGATGCGGCCATCCGCGCCTGGTTGCGCCTTGAATTCCACGAGCATGGGGTGCTGAAGTCCGAGGTGCGCGAAGAACGCAAGACAGATCAGTCCGCCCTGCGCTTCAAGCCCTATTTCGATTTTTCGGAGCCCATCCGCAAGATTCCCAGCCACCGCCTGCTGGCCCTGCGCCGGGGCGAGAAGGATGAAATCCTCTCCGTGAAACTCCTGGTGGATCGCGAGGTTTTCGTGACCCAGCTGGTGTCCAAGGTCCAGGTGAACCCTGGCAGCGGCTATCGACGCTTCCTCAACGAAGTGGTGGCCGACGCCTTCGACCGCCTGCTGGCACCCGCCATCGAATCCGACGTCCGCTACGAGGCCAAGAAGAAGGCCGATGGCGAAGCCATCAAGGTGTTCCAGACGAACCTGGACCATCTCCTCCTAGCCCCGCCCGCCGGTCAGCGCTGCACCCTGGGCGTGGATCCCGGCATCCGCACGGGTTGCAAACTGGTGGTCATCAACCGCCTGGGTCAGCTGGTGCAGAACGAGGTCATCTACCCCCTGGAGCCCAAGCGGGACCTGGACGGCAGCCGCGCCATCCTCGAAAATCTTTTCGCCGCGAATCCCATCGAAGCCATTGCCATCGGCAACGGCACCGGGGGCCGGGAGGTGGAGACCTTCATCCGCGAGTGGCTGAAGGAAACCAGCCGCACGGGCCTCATCTGCGTGAGCGTCAGCGAAGCCGGCGCCTCGGTCTATTCCGCCAGCGACATCGCCCGGGAGGAGTTCCCCGATTTCGACGTCACCGTGCGCGGCGCCGTGAGCATCGCCCGGCGCTTCCAGGACCCGCTGGCGGAGTTGGTGAAGGTGGATCCCAAGAGCATCGGCGTGGGCCAGTACCAGCACGACGTGAACCAGACCGCCCTCAAGAAAGGGCTGGATGATGTGGTGGAGAGCTGCGTGAACCGAGTGGGCGTGGACCTCAACAGCGCTTCCTACAAGCTGCTCGCCTACGTGGCCGGGATCGGCGAAGGGCTGGCCAAGAACATCGTGGCCCACCGCTTCGAGCATGGCGCCTTCAAGCGCCGCGAGCAGCTAATGGACATCGGCCGATTCGGCGCCAAGGCCTTCCAGCAGGCCGCGGGCTTCCTGCGCATCCCGGATGGCGAGGATCCGCTGGACGCCTCCGCCGTCCACCCTGAAAGCTACCCCGTTGTGCAGCGCATCTGCCAGCTGGTGGGGAAGACTGTCCCCGAGCTCATCGGCAACCACGCGGCGCTGGACACCCTCGATCCCAAGCTTCTCGTGGACGACCGCTTCGGCATCGAGACCGTGAAGGACATCCTCGCCGAGCTGAGGAAGCCGGGCCGCGACCCCCGGAACCGCTTCGAGATCGTCCAGTTCCGCGAGGGCGTGAACAAGCCCAGCGACCTGGAGATCGGCATGGAGCTTCAGGGCATCGTCACGAATGTGACCGACTTCGGCGCTTTCGTGGACGTGGGCGTCCATCAGGACGGACTCGTGCACCTCTCCGAGATCGCCCACCGCTATGTGAAGAATCCCGCCGATGCCCTCAGCGTGGGCCAGGCAGTGAAGGTGAAGGTGCTGGCCGTCGACTTGGAAGCCAAGCGCATCGCTCTTTCCATCAAGGCCCTGCTGGCCGCGCCCGAAGGCGGCGGGAAGCCCCAGCCGCATCACCGCCGGCCCGACCGCGTTGGAGACCAGCCCAGGCCCCCTGCGGGCGAGCGCCCGCCTAGGATTGAGGGTGAGCGCCCTCCAAGGACTGACGGCACGCGCCCACCCAGGACTGGCGGACCGCGTCCGCCCAGGGTGGAAGGCCCCCGACCACCGAGGCCGGAAGGCGCTCGCCCCCAGGGCCCACGCCCCCCTCGGCCCGAAGGACCCAGACCTCCCAGACCGGAAGGCGCCCAGCCCAACAGACCTGAAGCCCTCAGACCCCCACGTGCCCAGGAAGTCCGACCTCCGCAGCCCGAAGCTGTGCCAGCTGTCCCGGCCACCGCCGCCTCGCTGTCCGATCTCGTGGCCAAGTTCAACAAGGGTCATCGTTGATGCGCGGAATCCAGAACCTTCTGGTTCCCGCGGCCCTGGTGGCATGCCTGACCTGCCAACCCCAGTCGTCCACCCCAATCATCTACGGCCCATGGGAAGAAGGACTCACTCTGGCCTATGAGGATCCCTCCCAGCCCCAGCCACGACGTTCGGAAGAACGGCTGCAGGTTCGGGTCGCCCGCTCCACCCTGGACCCTGGTGCCCCCAGGCTTGTCCAGCTGGACCTGACCAGCATCCGGGGTCGGATGAGTGTGCTCCTCAGGCACCAGGACGGCGGCATTGAGCTGGTCGAAAAAAGTGGCCGTGTGCTTGCGCGGGCTCTGCCCGCCCATTTTCCGGACCTTGCCCGCTGGGCGGACCAGGGTATCGAATACCGCGTGATCGGCCGCGCCGCGTGGGACGGCGCTTCCATCCTGCCGTCCACTTCTGATCCAGTCGGGGTCTGGGTGGAAGCCCGGACGCCCCAGGGCTTCCTCCGAAGGACACTCTACCTGCCCAACCTCGGCGAGGTGGAGTCCCGGCTGGAGCGTGACAACACCTGGGTCGTCGTGAACCGCCTCGTGTCCAGGGGATTCACGGATGTGCCCCTCATCAAGCGTCCCTAGCTGATCGACTCATCCGGAGCCGCCATGGCCGAACCGACGAACACCGCGCCCCCCGCCGAAGCCCTTGAGATCATCGTGCCCCCGGGCGCCGACAAGGGCACGGTGCGCGACAACCTCGAGGTCATCTGCTTCGCCATGGTGCTGATCCTGTTCTTCAAAGCCTTCGTGGGCCAGCAGTTCAAGATCCCCACCGCCTCCATGCGGAACACGTTGATGATCGGGGACCACCTCCTGGCCAACAAGTTCATCTTCGCCCAACCCCAGTGGGCCTGGGAGGAGACGCTCTTCCCCATGCGCAGCGTGAAGCGCGGCGACATCATCGTCTTCCGATGGCCCATCGACCGGGACCAGGACTACGTGAAGCGCTGTGTGGCCCTCGCGGGCGATACGGTCGAGATGCGCAACAAGCGGCTCTATGTGAACGGCAAGCAGGTGACTGGCGCCTTCGAACACATGTTCGGGCGCAGCCCCGAAGGTCCGACGCCTGGACCATGGCCTCCCACGCGCAATGCAGGTGAAACCGAGCGGCCCGTGGGTCTCTGGCGCCACACAGATCCCGAGGTGCTGGCCCTTCACGACCGCAACCAGATGCAGGCCATGAACAGTCTCATCCAGGAGGGCTTCAAGGACAACCTGGGCCCCATCACGGTACCTCCAGGCCACATCTTCGCCATGGGCGACAACCGCGACAACAGCATGGACAGCCGCTACTGGGGCTTCCTGCCCATGGATCACCTGCGCGGCCGCCTCTTCATCGTGTGGTGGAGCTTCCGCGAGGGCGACACCGACAACGACAACGGCCGCGTACCCGAAGGCCCCACGGACGTGGCCGCGGATTTCATCGACGCCGCCCGGCACTTCTTCACCCGCACCCGCTGGGAGCGGACCGGGACCATCCCTGAGTAGCTTGGGACTGCGAGCCTCCGCTCTCCTGCTGCTGTTCCTGGCGGCGCCCCTGTGGTCCTGGGGCGACAAGGGTCATCGCGTGGTCTCCTCCCTGGCCATCCGGTCGCTGCCTGATGGCCCCCGGGCCTGGTTCGCGGGGCGGGAGGCGGATGTATGCGACCACGCCTCGGACCCCGACCACTGGAAGCAGGACCGGAAGGAAGGCCCTCGCCACTTCCTGGACATGGAGCCCTACGGCGATCCGGACCACCTCCCCCAAACCCTGGAAGAGGCTCGGGCCAAACTCGGCGGAGAGTACTACCGCCGCGGTGTCCTGCCCTGGGTCATCCAGGACCGTTGGCGGGATCTGGTGGCGGCTTTCCGCGAGGGGGATCCCGCCAAGATCACCCTGGCCACCGCCATTCTCGGCCATTACATCGGCGATGCCCACGTGCCCCTGCATACCACCGTGAACCACGACGGCCAGCAGACTGATCAGCGGGGCGTCCACCGCCGTTGGGAGAGTGGCCTGGTCGGGCGGTACATCGTGGCGGATGACCTGCCGGTGCTTTCGGCCCAGCCCGATGCGGCCTTCCTCCATCGCCCCTGGGAATGGCTGAGGGCCTCCCACGCCCTGGTGCCCCAGCTACTGGAGGATGACCGGGAGGCCGACCGCACGACACCACTGAGCGGTCGCGGCAAACAGCGCACCCAGGCCTACTGGCTGATCTTCTGGGCCAAGCAGGGCTCTGTCGTGCAGCAGCAGCTCCGCCTCGCGGGAGAGCACCTCGGCGACGCCATCCTCAACGCCTGGATCGTCGCCGGCAAACCTGCACTAGCGGAGAAGCCTTCCAATTGAATCAGCAGCGAACGCT
>CAIXHJ010000486.1 GCA_903919165.1 uncultured Holophagaceae bacterium | reverse complement strand
GCCCTGGACGACTACCTGGCCAAGTCCCGGGTCAAGCCCTCCCGGGGGTGAACAGCCCTGCCGGCCGCGGTCAGGTGGCCGCCAATTCCGGACAGCCCCTCTAGTGGTGCCCGCGCGAAATATTCGGATCATCCAACTCGCTTGTGGGCACCACGTGGCGGGGGTTTGGGGGCACGGCAGTGCCCCCAGAGGGGTGACAGCGTAGACGCGCACCGCGCGATAAGCGCCAGAGGGGCCGTGCCCCGATGGAAGTGTGCTTCGCCAGCACTCCCCAACGATCCGCGTATTTCAGGCGAGGCACACTAGCCTCAGGAGGCGCCGGAGGGAGTTCGGATCCTGTGGTGAGTGCCTATTTTCTGAAGATGGCCGAGGTCAGCGGCTGCATGGTGACGGTGGAGCCGACGACCGACACGCCGGTGGCGGAGAGCAAGGGGATGGAGGCCAGGCCCGCCCTGGCGCCGTCCGCCAGGAGGGTGGCCGTGGAAAGATCCGTGTCCGCCGTGAAGGACTGGGCTGTCGTCCCCGCGTTGTGGAACACGTAATAGGTTCCGCTGCCATCTGTGGAACCGGCCTTGTAGCCGAAGGCCAGGGTCGTGCTTCCGACGCCGAAGGGGGGGATGGAGGTGACGTTGGTGGCGCGGGAGGCATCCGGCAGCCTGAAGGCGTTGGTGCTCTTCCGCAGGGCGGTCAGCCCCTGCACATAGGTGTAGAGCTGGTACCCGTTGCTGGTGGTGGCGTAGTTCGTGAAACCGCCCGAGATTGGATCGCCGCTGTAGACGGTGGACCACTTCACCAGGTTGATGGCATCCGAGGCGTTGTAGGAGTTGTCCACGAAGAAGCGCGAGCCGTTGTTCTTCGTGTTGGCATAGGCGCCTGTGGTCTCCTTCGTCCGGAACATCTCGTCCCCGGCGTGGATGAAGGCCGTGCCCTGGGAGGACAGCAGCACCGCATAGGCGATCCGGGCCCGCTTCAGGATGTCCGCGTCCCCGGCGGCGCCCTTGGGTTCGTTGGCCGCCATGGCCAGGACGTCGTAGAGGCAGAGGTTGTCGTGGCAGGTGAGGTAGCTCACCACGTTGTTGGTGGAGCCCGGCGCGAAGCCGGGACTGCCGTTGGTGGGCACCCCTGCAGCGGTGGAGAAGAGACCCACCGGGTTCTGGGCGGCGCCCGTGAGGAAGGCTGGAGCCCCGTCACTGGGATAGCCGTTCTTGAAGATGTTGCGGTAGCTGTCGGAGAACATCCCGACGTTCTGGCCTAGGAACTGGGCGCAGTGCCCCTGGTCGGCGCCCGTGGTGGGGTCGCCGTTGTAATCCGTCGCGGGCCCGCTGTAGTAGCCGTTCCAGCCCTCGCCCAGGAAGACCACGTTCGGGTTCAGGGACGTGGCCGCGGCATAGGCCGCCTTGATGGTCTGGGAATCCAGATCGCCCATGAGGTCAAAGCGGAAGCCATCCACCCGGTATTCCCCCACCCAGTGGAAGATGGAATCCACGATGAGTTTCCGCACCATCTTGGCCTCGGACCTCACGTCCTGGCTTCCGGCGCCGTTGTTGCTCGTGCTCCGGTAGAAGTAGCCCTGGATGCCTGAATCGCCCAGGACGTTGTTGTTGGCGGTGTGGTTGAAGACCACGTCGAGGATGACGCCCATGCCCTGCTTGTGGATCTCGTTGATGAGGGTCTTGAGCTCGTTGACGCGGGCGGTGGGATTGGTCGGGTTGGCGGAATACATGCCCGTGGGGGTGAAGTAGTTCTGTGGGTCGTAGCCCCAGTTGTAGTTGGCGCCCGAGGTCTG
>CAIXHJ010000485.1 GCA_903919165.1 uncultured Holophagaceae bacterium | reverse complement strand
AGTCTCAGGTTCTGGAACACCGCATCGCCTGTCCCCTGGTACCACTCCGGTCCCTCGTGCATCTGAGGGGGGACGACCGTGACGAACAGGTCAGGGAGCAAGGCGGCAAGCTCCCATGCATGGTTGATGTGCTCGATCAGCGATTGGGACTTGTACTGGACCAGCAGATAGATGGAATGGATTCCGGAATTGAGCAGGTTGCTCAACACGAAGTCCACCACGCGGTGTCGCCCGCCAAAGGGAACCGCAGGCTTGGAACGCTCGGCTGTCAGGGGGTGCAGCCTGGTACCTTCACCCCCGGCCATGACCATGGCGAGGATTCGAGGTTTTTTCATAGAGCCCCTCCGAGGTTCATCAGAAAATCGCCTACAGGGTCAGTATCAACAGAATGATCCAATAGCAGAGGGGAAACTCGTCTGGTCCAACCCAGGTTCAGCCACAAGTGCAATGAACAGCCCGTGGCTAGCCTCAGCCAGGAAACGCCAGGAATCCCGAAACTTCCATTCCTGGCCAATGGTAGGGCCGATGGCCCAAGGCCCAGCCGCCGGCCAGTCCGAGCCTGCCCCTTCGATCAGTCGGCATCTTGGTCGAAGTCATTGGTCCATACCATTCCGGACTAAAAAGCCTCACTCGAACCGGTAATCCTTGGGCACGACGATGATGCCCTTTTCAGAACAGGTGAAGCGCTGGCTGTCCTGGACCGGATCGAAGCCGATGGTCGCACCAGGGGGGATATGCACGTGCTTGTCGACGATGCAGCGGCGCAGTTTCGCACCCCGGCCGACGGTGACGTGATCGAACAAGATGGAACCCTCCACCTCGGCGTCCTCGTGGATGTGCACACGGGAGGCAAGGATGGAGTGACGCACGATGCTGCCGATGATCACGGTGCCGGCGCCCATGATGGAGTTAGTCAGCAGCCCGTCCTTGCCGCTCTCGCCGGGCACCATCCGGGCCGGCGGGTTCTGTCCATGGTAGGTGCGGATGGCCCAATCCTTCTGGTAGAGATCCAGCGGCGGCACGGGCTTGAGGAGGTCCATGTTCGCCTCGTAATAGGCGTCGATGGTGCCCACATCACGCCAGTAGCGATCTTGCGTGACCCGGCCCCGGGAGCCGCCGAACTCGTAGGCATGGACTTTGTGCGTGCCGATCATGTGGGGGATCAGGTCCTTGCCGAAGTCGTGGCTGGAATCTTCCATGGCAGAATCGACCCGCAATTCCTCCATTAGGAGATCTTTCGGGAAGACGTAGATGCCCATGGACACCAGGGCCGTGCCAGGCTCTCCGGGGATGGACTGAGGCCGCTCCGGCTTCTCCTGGAAGTCGATGATGCGGTTGTTGCCGTCAATGGCCATGACGCCGAAGGAACTGGCCTCCCCGATGGGCACTTTCATGCAGGCGACCGTCAGATCCGCGGCCTTTTCATCGTGGGCCTTGATGAGGGCGGCGTAGTCCATGCGGTAGATGTGATCAGCGGCGAGGATCAGGACTTTCTCAGAGGAGCTGCGCTCCAGGAGGAACTGATTCTGGTAGATGGCGTCGGCCGTGCCAGCGTACCACGACGCACCGGTCCGCATCTGCGGAGGAACCACCGTGATGAATTCGCCGCACTCGGGGTTGAAGATGGACCAGCCATCCCGTAGATGCTTGTGCAGGGAATGGGATTTGTACTGGGTCAGCACCAGGATGCGGCGCAGACCGGAATGCAGGCAGTTGGACAGGGTGAAGTCGATGACCCGGTACTTGCCGCCGAAGGGCACGGCCGGTTTGGCGCGGCCGGCGGTCAAAGGCAGCAGACGCGACCCGCTGCCGCCGGCGAGGAGAACGGTCAACGTATCTTCGGCCATGGGGGGCACCTTCTAGAAGAACGTCTTCACAGCCTCTACCACCCGGTAGCGGTCGTCCACCATGAAAACCACCTGCCATTTGTCGAAGGTGGTGCATGGGTGGCTGATGGCGCAGCCCACCAGGTCTCCGATGTCCAGGTCCGCCCCCATGGGGAGCTCCAGCTTGGCATGCTGGTCATAGAGGGTGGTGATGCGCCAGGCCTCCGGGGCAGGCACCGGTAGTGAATGGAGTTCCTTGCGGAACCAATGGGCAGGCCTGGGCAGCCCCAGGTCGTGGGCCACATCCCGCTTGCCCAGGTTCAGGAAGGCCAGTCCGGGTTCCGGACGGCTCACCACCTGGCCCCAGACTTCCAGCGCGGGAACCAGGTGAGAGGAGATGCGCCAGGCTTCGGGCAGGCGGGCTTCCAGCAGATCCACCAGGCGCCGGTAGTGGCCCGCATCATGGCTGAGGTAGCACCCGCTGCGTAGCAGCACCCGCACGGGCCGCTTCAGGTCCACCTTGCCCAGGCTCCGCACCACGAGATCGAAATAGGCCGATCCACCGGCGGATAGCAGCACCTCCTCCGCCTGGAACAGGTCCTCGGACGCGCAGCGCCGGGCCAGCTCCCCCAGGGCGTCCAGCCAGGTCATGATGTGGTGCTCATCGGCCTGGGGATCCTGGGTGATGATGATGCCTTCGTAGCACTCCACACCCTGCAGGGCGAGGCCGGCCGCAGCTTTCACCGCCCGTGCCAGCACGAGACCTTCCTCCACGGAACGCACCCCCGAGCGTCCACCGGGAATCCCCAATTCCACCAGGACGCGCAGGGGCCTTCGCATCCCGCCCAGGGACCTCAGCCTCTGGACCCCTTCCAGTGAATCCACCAGACAAGTGAATTCGAACGCCGGATCCGCATCCAGGGTGTTCCGTACCCAGCGGATGGCGCCGAGCCCCGTCAGCTCGTTGGCCAGCAGAATGCGTTTCACCCCGTACTCGTAGGCCACGCGCACCTGCTGGGGCGTGGCAAGGGTGATCCCCCAGGCGCCATCCTCCACCTGCCGGTGGAAGAGCTGGGGCGCCATGGTCGTCTTGCCGTGGGGACAGATGGACGTGCCCGTGCGGCCCAGGAACTCGCGCATCCAGGCCGCGTTCTGTTGAATCACCGACTGGCGCAGGATCGCGACCGGGAAATCCAGATCTCCGTTCAGGAGGTTCCAGCCCTGACTGCCGACATCACCCAGGCGTCTGGGCGGCTGGTCTGGCGGATAGCCCTTGGTGCGCCCGTCGAGGATCGTGTCGTGGATGGCCTGCAGAGGATGACGCATACCTCCATTTCAATCCCGTGGGCCCGGAAATCAACCAGAACTGTTCAGACCGGGTCTGGCACCCGCTCCACCCTGGGGCCGATCTGACAGGTGACCTCGTAGGGGATGGTCCCCAGGATCCGGGCCCACTCCGCGGCGGTGATCTCCTGGTCGCCGCTGCGGCCGATGAGGATCACTTCGTCCCCGACATGCACGTCCGTGGCAGGTCCCAGGTCCACCATGGTCTGGTCCATGCACACCCGGCCCACCACCGGATAGGATCGTCCGCCGATGAGAACGCGGCCCCGGTTGGAGAAGAGCCGGTTGAATCCGTCCGCGTACCCGCAGCAGACGGTGGCGATCCAGGTGGATTCCTTCGCTGTCCAGGTGCGGCCGTAGCCGATTGTGGTGCCCCGCTCCACCTTCTTGAGGAAGGCGACCCGGCTGACGAAGGAAAGGCCCGGAAGGAGCGGTACCGTGCGGGGGGTCTGGTCATCGGGATAGGAACCGTAGGCCATGATGCCGACCCGCACCAGGTCCATCCAGCTGTCCGGATGCCCCAGGACGCCGCCTGAATTGGCGCAGTGCACCAGCTCCGGGCGGCGGCCAAGGGCGGCCTCCACCTGCCCCACCGCCTCCTGGAACACCCGCGTCTGCGCCCTGGTGTAGGTGCCGTCCGGCTCGTCGCTCACCGGCAGATGGGTGAAGAGGCCTTCCAGATGCACATGCGGACAGTCCCGCTCGAGGGTCCGGGCCAGGGCGGGTGCCTCCAGGACCGGGACCCCCGTCCGGCCCATGCCGGTCTCGATCTTGAGGTGGACACGGCTCTTCAGATCCAGGGCCCTGCACACCGCTTCCAGGGCCCGGGCCCCTTCCCCATCGCTCATGGCGAGGGTGATGGAGGCCGACACAGCCGCTCCCATCTCCTGGGGGAAGGTGGGCGACATTTTCAGGATGGGAAGCGAGATCCCCGCGCTCCGCAACTGGATTCCTTCGGGCACCGTGGCCACGCCCAGCCAGTCCACACCACAGGATTCCGCCAGGCGACTCACATCCTCGGCGCCGTGGCCATAGGCATTGGCCTTGACCGCGAGCAGGAGTTTCCTCTGGCCGATGGCTCGCCGGATGGCTTCGATATTGGCCCTGATGTGGCCGAGATGGATGCGGGCCTGGGTCTGGTAGAGCATGGATCGGAGTTCCCTCAGGCGAGTGCGTGGTTGTTCCCGATCAGATCATGCCACCACGGGAGATCGGATCGCATAGGTTCAATCCTGGCCCAGAACCCGTCGGTAGAGAGCCTCGTAGCGGTCCACGATGGGTCCCTCGGCGAAGGTGCCCAGGGCGCGTTCCCGGGCGGCGTCGCCCATGGTGAGCCGCAGGTCTTCGTCCCTCAGGAGCTTCACGGCGTCCGCGGCCATGGCCTCCACATCCCCCATGGGCTCGAGGAAGCCATCCACGCCGTGGCGGACCACTTCGGGAAGGCCACCCACCCGGCTGGCGATGACCGGCACCCGGTGGCCCATGGCCTCCAGGGCCGCCAGTCCGAAGCTCTCCGTGGCACTGGGCAGCAGGAAGAGATCCGAACAGGCCAGTACGGTGGCGATGTCCAGCTGTTTGCCCGTGAACCTCACCTCGGAAGAAAAGCCCTGTTGCCGGCAGAAGGCCTCGGCTTCCAGTCGATCCGGCCCGTCGCCCACCATGATCAGCCGCACGGGAACCTCCTTGCGGACGCGTTCGAACACCTTGAGCACGTCCACCACCCGCTTCACGGGTCGGAAGTTCGAGATGTGCGTCATCACGAAAGCGGCCTTGGGCGCCAGCCAGGCCCGACAGTCCGGACGCTCCTGACCCGGTGGCTCCACGAAGTTCCCGATGACCTCAATGGTGCGATCCACTCCGAAAGTGCGGATGGTCTCCTGGCGCAAGTACTCAGAAACGGCTGTGACGCCATCGCTCTCCCGGATGGCCATCTTCACCATGGGCAGGTAGCTGGGATCGCTCCCCACCACCGTGATGTCCGTGCCGTGGAGGGTGGTTACCACCTTCAGGTTCGGAATGGCCATCCTGGCCAGCAGGGCCGCCATGGCATGGGGGATTGCATAGTGGGCATGGATGATCTCCAGGCCGTAGTGCTCGGCCACATCCGCCATCTTCGAACCGAGGGCGATGGAATAGGGCGCGTCCTCGAACAGGGGATAGGGGCTGGCCCGCACCTCGTGGAAGTTGATGCGGTCCTCGAAGCCCACCAGGCGGGGCGGAAGGCTCGGGCTGAGGATGTGCACCTCGTGGCCCCGGGCCGCGAGGGCCTTGCCAACCTCCGTGGCCACGACGCCTGATCCGCCGAAAGTGCTGTAGCAGGAAATGCCGATGCGCATGGAAGGCCCTCACTTAGGAGCTATTCCGAGTAATGGGTGGGGGCTGCCGCCCCAGCCCTTCGGGTTGATGGCAAAGGGCCACCATGCGGCGTCAGCGGGCTTGAACGGTGCACACCTGCACCGCCCTGCGCCCTCTTCCTTGCCTGGAGACCCTTTGCCGTCAATGCAGCCCCTATCGATTACTCGGACTAGCT
>CAIXHJ010000484.1 GCA_903919165.1 uncultured Holophagaceae bacterium | reverse complement strand
CAAGATAGGAGGCGTTGGTTTTCTAATGGATATGAAGGTGAATTCCTTTCTTTTTGACGCCGCCTCGGCCAGCCTTTCCACTGGCTTCCAGGTCTTTGAGATCAAGCCCTTCTGTGACCAGCTCAACCAAATCTTCAGCGTCGAGTTCGGGATAGTCAGCATGGGCCTGGCGGAGTGCTTCGGCGGTGACCCCGTGATCGGCCAGGGCGACCAGGGCATCCACATCAAGGTCTTTAAGGCTCAGTTCCCGGATGCTGTGGATGAATTCGGGGGTAACGCCGTGGTCGGAGCATTCGACCAGTTCGTCCACATCCAGGTCCTTGATCCCGGCATCCCGCATAGCCTTGAGGAACTCCGGAGTGACGCCATGGTCGAAGCAACGGACCAGTTCATCCACATCCAGGTCCTTGAGCCCGGCATCGCGCATGGCCTTGAGGAAATCGGGAGTGACGCCGTGATCGAAGCAACGGACCATTTCATCCACGTCCAGGTCCTTGAGCCCGGCATCGCGCATGGCCTTAAGGAACTCGGGAGTGACGCCATGGTCGAAGCAACGGACCATTTCATCCAGATCCAGATCCTTGATCCCGGCATCGTGCATACCGTGCAGGAACTCGGAAGTGAGGCCATGATGGGAGGCTTCGATCAACTCATCGAAATCCAGATCCTTCAACCCGGCCGCACGCAGTTCCCGGATATATTCCGGGGTGACGTTCTGCATGCGCAGGTTGACCAGCTCGTCCAGGTCGACATCCTCGTAGCCCAGGTCGGCGATCTCACGGATGAATTCGGGGGTGACGTGGTGCAGGCGCATTTCCTGCAGTTGGGACAGCCTGACCCGTTCGATACCCAGTTTGCGCAGTTCAGCTGTTAGGCTGGCGCCCTCGCCCGCTGAATAGCCGGTGGCGGCAACACCGGCCTGGTCCACGCGAAAGGGCTGGGGCTGGGGTTTGGGTTTGGAGGTGCTGGCCGCCAGGGCCTTCAACAGTTCCTCGCCCTCGAGGGCGGTGATCTTGCCCTGAGAGATCAGTTCGAGCACTTGCATTTGTTCACTTGGTGTGGGCATACTTATTCTCCTATGTTTGGCTTACGAAATTCCTTCGCCGAGCTGGTTCAGCAGGCGGGTGGCTTCCTTGACGTCGATCTCACCCTTACCCAAGCGGGCAAGGACCTCCTGCCGGCGGGCGGACAGTTCGTCCTCAACCGGCTCGAACTCGTAGCCCAGTTCGGCGATGACCTCGTCCAAACGGCGGCGGATAACCCAGTAGGACTCACCGGTTTCGCGCTCCATTTCCTTGACATTGCCGCGGTTGTGGATGAAGGTTTCCAGAAACTGGAGACTTTCGTTGGACAGGCGCAGGAAGGGATTGATCTCATACAGCCCCACGACGTTGGTCTCGCACTTTGTGCAGGACAACTGGGTGACGACAAGGGGGGCGGAACAACTTGGACATTTGCGGGGGATGGTGCTCATAGGTACCTCTTTGGCAGAGTCTAGCATGATATTGGGAAATTGTCAATATAT
>CAIXHJ010000483.1 GCA_903919165.1 uncultured Holophagaceae bacterium | reverse complement strand
CGCCGCTGGGCTTCCCAGCCGAGGGTCGCAGGCTCTTCGGTCCGATGGACCTCTCCCACCATGGCCAGGGACTCGGCGCCGGCTTCGAAGCAGGCGACAGCATCCGCGAAAGTCAGGCCCCCGATGGCGATGGGTGCAATGCCTTGGGCTAACAAGGCCGTGCAGCCTGCCCGCAGACCCTCAAGACCGATAGGTGCGGCAAGATCTGACTTCGTGGCCGTGCCGCGGAAGGGACCCACTCCCGCATGGTCGCAGGCGGCATCCACGGAGATCCAATCGGCGGCCTTGTAGCAGGAGGCACCGATGTGTGCCTGCCCCAATCCGGGGAGTTGCCGCGCCTGGGCCGCCGGAAGATCTCCCTGGCCCAGGTGCAGTCCCCAAGGCGGCAGGCCCTCCCGGGCCGCGAGCGTCGCCAAGTCCGCCCGGTCGTTCACGCAGATCAGGGGCCAGCCGCCGTTGGCGGCGGCTTCCGCAAGGGTCCTGCGGAGTTCCTTCCACTGGGTCCCCGAATCCAGGGGCTTGCCCCGGAATTGGACCAGGGGGAAACCCGCCTCGCCCAGACGCCGGACCTGCGCGGACAGGGACTCCGGGCGGGTGGCGTCGGTGATGGGGTAGAGGGGCGGCAGGTGGAGCATGGCTCCAGTCTAAGCGGCTTCAACATCCGCGAACTGCAGCCGCACGAGCCTGGCGTAGACGCCGTCCTGGGCGATGAGTCCATCGTGGGTGCCCCGCTCGACGAGC
Source organism: uncultured Holophagaceae bacterium (assembly GCA_903919165.1). Taxonomy (GTDB): domain Bacteria; phylum Acidobacteriota; class Holophagae; order Holophagales; family Holophagaceae; genus Geothrix. Next base: position 6,441 of record CAIXHJ010000483.1, on the reverse strand, counting down.
GCGCCCTGATCCATGACCCAGATCTCGTCGGCCTCGCGGATGGTGGACAGCCGATGGGCGATGGTGAAAGTCGTGAGCCGGTGGCTCACCCGCTCGATGACCGTCTGGATCTTGGATTCAGTCTCGGAGTCGATGTTGGCGGTGGCTTCGTCCAGCAGCAGCACCGCGGGTTCCAGATAGAGCATGCGGGCGAAGGCCAGCAATTGCCTCTCGCCGGCGCTGAGTTTCTGGCCGCGTTCACCCACCTGCGTGTCCAAGCCCAGGGGCAGGCGCCCCACTAGGTCCCTGAGCTGGCTCTGTTCCAGCACGGAGGCCAGCCGGGCTTCGTCCATGGGACGGTCCATCACGATATTGTCGCGCAGGCTGCCGGAGAACACGAAGACGTCCTGGAGCACCAGGCCAAAGAGGTCCCGCAGGCTGCGGATCTGGAGATCCCGGGCATCCACCCCGTCCACGGTGATCCGGCCTTGGCGCACGTCGTAGAACCGCATGAGCAGGTTGATCAGGGTGCTCTTCCCGGCCCCGGTGTGGCCCACCACCGCCACGCGCCTCCCCCTGGGAATGACGCCGCTGAGACCGCGCACGACCTCCCTGCCACCCTCCTCGTAAGCGAACGTGACATCCTCGAAGCGAATCTCCCGGGTGAAGGTGGCTGGACTTGCCCCCGGCGATTCTGGGATTTCGTCGCGGTTGTCCAGCAGGCGGAAGATGCGCTCGCTGGAGGCCAGGGCCGTCTGCATCACGTTGTAGCGCTCGGCCAGTTCGCGGATGGGCCGGAAGAAGCGGCTGGACTGCTGGACGAAGGCCAGCAGCAGGCCCCAAGTGATGGCCCCGGCCTTGAGCTTGAACCCCGCGTAGAAGATGAGAGCGGCTGTGGTGGCTGAGGTGATGAATTCGACCACGGGGAAGAACACGGCGTAGGCGAAGATCGTGCGCAGGAAGGCCTGGAAGTAGTCCTCGCTGAGGACCCGGAACTGCCTATAGCTGCTCAGTTCCTGGCCATTTACCTGAACCAGGCCCATCCCGGAAATCTGCTCCTGGAGGAAGGCGTTGATGGATGCGTAGCGCCGCTGGGTCTCCCGGAAGGCATCACCCGCGCGGCGGCGGAAGACCTCCGTGGCCACCAGGAGAAAGGGGAGGATGCCCACCGCGACGAGGGCCATGCCGGCGTGGGTCCGGAACATCCAGATCACGATGGCCAGCAGGGAAAACGCATCCCCCACGATGGCCACGAAACCCGAGGCGAACATCTCGTTCAGGTTCTGCACGTCGCCGGTCACGCGGGTCATGAGGCGGCCCACAGGGTTGCGGTGGAAGAAGTTCGTGCTGCGGCCCATGAGGTGGGCAAAGAGCTCGATCCGGAGGTCCAGCATGGCCTTCTGGCCCACCTTGGCCAGCAGGAAGTAGCGGGCGAAGCTGACGATGAACCCCGCGATGAGGATGCCGATAAATCCGGCCAGGAGCGGGGTGGCACCCCTGAGGCTGCCCTGGTCCATGAAGCGGTTGATGAGCCGGAGGGTCAGTTCCGAAGGCATCACCTCGAGGGCTGCGCCGAGCGCCATGAGGACGAACAGGACCGCCAGTCCGATCCAGTAGGGGCGGAGATAGCTGGCCAGGCGCCAGAGCAGGGCATGGCGTACGGGCCCCTGGTCGGCCTGGTCGGATTGGAAGAAAGCTCCCTGTTCGGACATGGGCTCATTGTCCCACAGCGGCCTGAGAATCCCGCGGCAGAGGCAGAACCGGCCCGAGAGTTGTCCGGCAGCCTCATGTACACTGGGGATTCCCCTGGAGTCATCATGGGTTCCCTGCTACATCTCCGCTTCGCCCTTAGCCTGGTGGCCCCCGCCTTGGCTCCCGCTGAAGAGGTGATCCTGGAGGCACGGCTGCGGAAGGATGTCACCTTTCCCCGCTGCCAGGAGTTGAAGGGACGGCCATGAGGCTGGACATGCCTCCTGGATTCGCCACGGAAGTCTTTCTCGTCGAAAGGCCTGAGCGGGAACTGCTGCCGGAAAGACCCTGGACCCTGGTGGGCGACCAGCATCTCCGCGGTGCATGGGCCCGGGCGGGCATGCCTGAGCCGGCCCATGCCTTGTGGGTGACGGTGCCGGAAGAGGAAAAGAAGCTGCCCACGGTGATTCCCTGGCTGGAGCGCTGGGCAACGGTGCCGCTCCATCGGGAGGCCACGGTGGTGGCCCTGGGTGGAGGTGTGCTGACGGATCTCACCGGCCTCGCGGCCTCGCTCTACCTGAGAGGCGTCGCCTGGCAGGTCTGGCCCACCACACTGCTGGCCATGGCCGATGCGGCCCTGGGAGGCAAGACCGGAGCGGATCTCGCGGCAGGCAAGAACCTGGTGGGCGCCTTCCATTTTCCCCGCCGCCTGGTGGCCTGCACGGATTTTCTCGCGAGCCTTCCGGCACGCCACCTTCAGAACGGGCGCTGGGAGCTGGTCAAGACGGCGATGATCCAGGGCGAGATGGCCTGGGCCATGGAGATGCTTAAGGACGGGCCAACGAAATTAAACTGGGTAGAGTGGGCTCTCGCCTTCAAGGCTGGCGTGGTGCACCGGGACCCGCGGGAGTCCGGGGAACGCCGCCTGCTGAACCTCGGCCACACCCTGGGCCACGCGCTGGAGGCCGCTTCAGGCTACCAGCTCCTCCACGGCGAGGCCGTCGGTCTCGGGCTGCTCGGAGCCTGCCTCATGGCGGAAGAGCAGGGACTGAAACCCTTCCCGGCAAGGTTCCTCGATCCACTGGTCCGGCGTTTGGCACCCCTGGCTCCGCTGGTGGCACCTTGGCGCGACTGTCTGGCTCTCCTCGCCCGGGACAAGAAAGCCACCCGGGCTTCCGGCCACACCGAGGACACTCCCGCCACCGAGATCCAATGCATCCTCCCCCGACCGAACGAACCCGCCGTGCAGCGGGCGCTCCCGCCCCAGGCCTGGGAATCTCCCCACGCCCGGCTCCTGTCCCTGCTCCACCAGGAGAGCCTCCGTGCTTGACCTCCGCCCTGCGATCTTCGCCCTCCTTATCGCGGTAGTTCCAGCCTCAGCGGAGGATGTCCGAGCCCTCATGCTCCAGGCCCGCACCCTCCAGATGAGAGGCGGGGGCACCGATCCAGTGGCGGCTGCGGCCATCTATAGGCGCGTACTAATGCAGGTTCCTGGCAGCGCGGAGGCGAACCTGCGGTTATCGGAATCCCTCCAGGAGGCGCAGGATCTGGATGGTGCCCTGGCCCCAGCAAAGAAGGCGGTGGCCCTGGCCCCCCAGAATGCGGAGGCCCAGGCCCACCTAGCTCTTCTCCAGTACGAGCGATCGCGGAAAGATGCCTCGCTGCTTCTGGAAACTGCGAAGGAGTTGCGGGCCGCCACGCTCCGCCTGCCCCAGGATCCGGAACTCTGGGCGCGCCTGGGGGAGATCTCCGAGCAAATGAAGGACAACGCAGAGGCCCTCAGGGCCTGGGTTCGGTTGGGCCGGCTGCGCCAAGGTTTCGGGCCTGCCTGGGAACGGGCCCTCATCCATGCCCGCGCCATCCAGGACTACGAGGGCAAGCGCGAGGCTCTGCTGGCCCTGAACGCCAGGAATCCCGAGGACCGGCACCTCCGGATGCTGGAGGAATTGGCCCGGGAGCAGATCCAGGCCGGCTACCTCGCCCATGCAGAGGAGAGCTTCCTCCTGCTGGCGAAGCACGTGCCCCAGGAACCCGGGTTCTGGGAGAACATCTCCCTGATGCGTCTCCAGACCGGGCGCTGGTCGGAGGCACTCGAATCGCTGGCCAAGGCCGAGGCCCTGAAGCCGAGTCCCACCCTGACGTTCCACACAGCCCGAGCCCTCATGAACCTGGGGCGATTCGAGGAGGCCGAACGGCGGCTCCAGGCCATCATGTCCCAGGAACTCCAGCCGCAGTGGATCGCGGATGGCGCCCCGATGCTCTACGCGGAAGCCCTGCTGCTGCAGGGCAAAGGGAAGCCCCTGTTGGCCTTCCTGGGAAATCGACCTCCGCATCCGCGCACCGATGGCGAAGCCCAGGTCTTCAACACCCAGGCCTTCATCAGCCTCAATGACTGGAAGAGCGCCCTGGAAGCCATCAAGGTGGGGATCGCCCGCTACCCGAAGATCCCCTTCTTCCAGCAGGCCGCGGAGCTTCCGCCGAAGTACCTCGAGTATGCGTTCTTCTCCCGGAAGGAGGCCCGTGCCGCACTGGAGCAGCTGCACCTGGAAGGCATGGCCACGCTCTGGCAGGAATTCCAGCGCTGGGACAAGTGCCTCGCGGCGCTCGAGCGGGCGCGCAGCCTGTCGTCCGTGCGCCGGGTGGACATGCTCATCTTGCAGAGCGAGGCCTATGATCAGCTCAACCGCCCAGCGGAATCCCTGGCGGTGCTGCGGGAGGCCCAGGCGCTGGAACCGGCCAATCCCCTGGTCCAGAACAACCTCGGCTACCTGCTGTTGGAGCGGGATCAGAACCTGGAGGAGGCCGCCACCCTGATCGAGGCCAGCGCCAAGGCCACCCCCGACAATGGCAACGTGGTGGACAGCCTGGGCTGGGCCCAGTTCAAGCTTGGCCGGATCGCCGAGGCGGAGGCCACCCTGCGCCGCGCTGTGGAGCTGAGCCCCTTCAGCCCGGAGGTCCGGAAGCACCTCGGCGAAGTACTGGTGAAGCAGGGCAAGCTGGTGGAAGCCGCCGAGCAGTGGGACCGTGCCCTGGCCTTCATCTTCCCAGACCGTACCGCCCTGGAGAAGCGCCTGGGTGAGCTGCGCGTACGCATCGCCAAGGAGCAGGCGGTCAAGGCCGATTCCCCCGCTGCCCCACCGGCAGCGTCGGCGCCTCCGGATGGCGAGGAGGATGAGGAGTGATCCTTCTCCAGGCTCCGCCTCCCCTGTCCACACCTGCGCCGGCCACGCCCATCCGGGCCCAGTACGGCTGGGGCTACGCGGGTCCCGATGGGGAAGGGGTCGGCACGCTCAGCCTGTTCATGGAGCCCGCCAGCGGCCGTCTGGTTCTGGAGTTGCACGCGCCCGGCGAGCGGCTGGTGCTGCTGGAAGGCGATGGCGCTTCCGGTTACCGGCTGCTGGTGCCCCGGCAGAAACTCGACCAGCGCGCGGCCTCCCTCTCACAGCTACCGCTGCCCTTCCTGCCCCATGTGCCTAGTGTGGAGGCCCTGCTGCGCCTCCTCCGCACAGGGGAGGGCACCGGCGTCTCTGTGACCAAGAAGGATGCCCAGGGCCCCTTGAAGCTCCACTGGCAGGGCAAGGACGCCCGGGGCAAGGAGGAGCAAGTCTGGCTGGAGCGGAAGCGGTGGGAGGAGGGGGGGAAGTAGATCCTCAACCCGGGTCTTCCACCACAAATTGCCCAAGCGACTTGACCTTTGGTAAGGTACAGCCAACAACAGCAACGAGGTTCGGGTGGAAGGTGGATTCGGGTTGTGACGGTTGCCCGCCTGTCTTTTACTGAGCCCACTGACTTTCGGAGGAATCCATGAGCTCCCTGCCCAAGACATTCATGTTGGCCGTCACCCTTTTGACCGCCAGCGCCCAGGCCGCTGACATCAAGATCGGAGTGGCCGAAGCGCTTTCGGGCGGCGCCGCGCAGTATGGCGTTCCCATCCGCAACGGTTTTCAATTGGCTGCTGATGAAATCAACGCCAAGGGCGGCATCAAGGGCAACAAGATCCAGCTCGTGATCGAGGACGAGCAGGGGAAGAAGGAGGAGGCGATCAACGTCTTCAAGAAGCTCATCTTCCAGGACAAGGTCCTGATGATCTTCGGTCCCACCCTGTCCAACTCCATGTTCGCTGGCGGCCCGGTCGCCAACGCATCGAAAACCGTGGCCTTCGGCACCTCGAACACGGCAAACGGCATCACCGACATCGGCCCCTACATCTTCCGCAACTCGGTGATGGAATCCGACGTGCTGCCGATCACCGTGGCGACAGCCGTGAAGCACTACCACATCAAGAAGGTGGCCGTGATCTACGGCAATGACGATGCCTTCACCAAGAGCGGCTACGACGTGTTCAAGAAAGTGCTCGCGGATCAGAACATCCCCGTGATCACCACGGAAACCTATGTCAAGGGCGACGTGGATTTCAAGGCGCAGCTGACCAAGATCAAGGCCGGCAACCCCGATGCGATCGTCTGTTCGGCCCTTGCCGAGGAGGCCGCGAACATCATGCTCCAGGCTCGCTCCTTGGGCATCAAGGCCCCCTTCATCGGCGGCAACGGCTTCAATTCCCCCAAGCTGTTCGAGATCTCGAAACAAGCCGGGGACGGCACCTTCGTCGGCAGCCCCTGGTCCAACGACAATCCCAGTCCGGCCAACGTGAGCTTCGTGAACGCCTACAAGCAGAAGTACAACGCGGAGCCGAACCAGTTCGCTGCCCAGGGCTACGACGCACTGTACATCGCCGCAGCCGCACTCAAGACGATCAAGCTCTCTGGAAATCTG
>CAIXHJ010000482.1 GCA_903919165.1 uncultured Holophagaceae bacterium | reverse complement strand
GAGAGCTTCGAGATCCCCTGGGTCATCCTGGTCCCGGTGCCCCTCTCCCTCATCGGCATCATTCCCGCCCATGGCCTGCTGGGCGCCTTCTTCACGGCCACCAGCATGATCGGCTTCATCGCCGGGGCGGGCATCATCGTCCGGAACAGCATCATCCTCGTGGATTTCATCGAGCTGAAGCTGAAGGAGGGCATGGCCCTGGAAACCGCCGTGGAGGAAGCCGGTGTGGTGCGCTTCCGCCCCATGCTGCTCACCGCCGCCGCCGTCATGGCGGGCAGTGCCGTCATGCTGGCGGATCCCATCTTCCAGGGACTGGCCATCAGCCTCATGGCCGGCGAGGTCGCCGCCACCTTCCTCTCCCGCCTGGCCGTGCCCGTGCTCTATTTCCTCGTGGCCCGCAGAGGACACGCGGCCAATCTGCAGCGCCAGGCTCCAGCCAGGATGGACTGACGTGACTAGGCCAAGATCGCTACCGCCGCTTCAGAGACCGGACGAAATAGACCGTGAGTTCCTTCTCGGGGCGGAAGTCCTTCTGCACCGTGCGGAAACGATCGGCGCCGACCTTCTCCACAGGGCCATCCCAGCAGAAGGTCACCAGCTCGTCCGGGTTCCGCTCGACAATCAGTTCGAAGTCACGGATGGGGCCCTTCCAGGTGTTGGCTGTCGTCAGGATGTATCGGACCCAGCTGAAGCCAAGACCGGTGGACGCCAGTTCAGGCGCTTCCTCGAGAAGCGCTCGCTGGTGGGCAATGTAGGACCTCGAGAAAGCCTCGTCCGGGCAGCCCGGGTCCCGCGCATCGAAGTCACGATCAACGAGGCTCCGCCAGGCGGTTCCCTCAGTCTTCGGTCGCTGGATCATCGCCAGGTCCCCATAGGCCGAGCCGCCAGGCATGGGCGTGTACTCGTGCACCACTTTCACCACCTTGCCCGACGGGAAGCGTTGGGACCAGTAATGGGTCAGATAGGTCATCCACTCGGGCAGATCATTTCTGTTTATGGCCCCGATACCCTTCAATTTTTCGAGGGAAGCTGTGGAGAGGGCCGCCAATTGGGAGGGGGCGGGTTTTCTTCCGTTTTCGGGAGGGTCATCAAAGTGTCCGAAGGAAGGGATGTGGAGGCCCATGCCCGCCAGGAGGGCTGTCACGTCCCGGTCCCCGACCCTCGCCCTGACTTCGGTCTGATGGGCGATCCTGATCCCGTCCACCTCCACCAGGAACTCCCACATCTCGGGCGAGTAGGTGGCGACCCCCGGCGCTCCAGGCATAGCCCGGCCATGGAAACGCCACCACCGTCTCCACCGGTTCCGGGGATACGTTCATGAACTCGTATTCCACCCGGATCTTCGCCTGGCTGATGAACAGTCGCTCGGACCGCATGGCCACGCGGGTTTCCTGGCGTGCCGGAGGCCGCCATTGGTGATCTCGGCAGTATAGTCGTTGGCCCCCAGGCCCGCTCCAAGCGCCCCGAGGAGCATCATTCTCAACCACCCACTGCCCATCTCCACTCCATGCGCTGGGCCCATTTGAACAGGAGTCATCCATGACCGTCGACCGCCTCGTCCACATCGTCGCGGGATCCTTCATCCTGCTGAGCCTCGCCCTGGCCAGGTTCCACAATCCGAACTGGCTCTGGTTCACGGTTTTCGTGGGCGCGAATTTACTGCAGAGCGGCCTCACCAACTGGTGCCTGATGTCCTCCATCCTCCGCAGGCTCGGCGTGCCCGAGGGCAACGCCGTCGGATGCTCGCGGTGAAGGTCACGGCGATTCGTTTGGCCATGGGTCTCCTTGCCGGCGGCGCCCTTGGCTATGGCTGGCACCGCCTGGTGGGCTGCAGCACCGGCGCCTGCCCGCTGACCGCCACGCCGCTGCGAGGCATCAGCTACGGCGCCTTCATGGGCCTGCTCTGGGCGACCCTCCGATGATGCGCTATTGGATCTACCTGATCCCCATCGCGGCGGTGGCCTACCTGTTGTGGAGCCGTCGATCCGTCTCTGCAGTGGATCTGAAGGTCATGCTGGAGCGGGGCGCCCAAATCGTGGACGTGCGTACCAGGGCCGAATTCACGGGAAATACCCACCTGCGCGCCATCAACATCCCGCTGGACCAGCTGGAGTCGCGCAGCGGAGAACTGGACCGCAACCGCCCTATCCTGGTGTGCTGCGAGTCCGGCAGTCGCAGCGGCTTCGGCGTGTCCATCCTGAAGCGCGCCGGGTTCACCGAGGTCGCCAACCTTGGTTCCTGGCGCCGGATCCAGAGCCTGCTGGACTGAAGGCTGGTCATTCCTGGCGTGAGGCGTGCCAGCGCCAGACCAGCCAGACCCAGCAGACCGCCATGCCCAGCCATCCGAATCCGCGGATGACACGGGCGATGCCTGTGTCCTGGGCCAGGCATCCCCACCGGCTCAGCAGGCTGGTCCAGTCGTGCTCGCCACCGCCGACCAAGGGAAGGACCTGGGCTCGCGCGTCGGCCACGTAGCGGGCGATGTTCAAGAGATTCTCGAAGCCCCACACTCCAGCCACGGCCGTTCCATAGGCATCCCGCCGTAGCCAGAAGGAGCCGGCCACCAGGAGAGGCACCAGGAGCTGCATCAGCGTGCCGCCGAGGATGGTCAGGGTCTCCCAGCCCAGGAGGCCGAAAAGGGGGTGCCCGGCCTCGTGGAAGAGCAAGTTCACGCCGTCGAGGAGGGGAACCCACTCCTGTTCTGCCGCGAGGGCGGCCAGGAAGAGCACGCCAAAGCCGAGGGAAGTGGCCACCAGCCCGGCGGTTCCCACGGGGTGCCAAGGCTCGTCCAACGCCTCGCGGAGTGATTCGGGCAGGGGGATCACGGATGAGCCTGATGCCGTGCCAGGATCCAGTCCACAACCTGGTCGAGGCTCAAATCGCTGGAATCGAGTTCGACGGCGTCATCCGCCTTGCGCAGGGGAGAAGCGGCGCGCGTGCTGTCGGCCTGGTCGCGGCGCTGGAGGTCGGCTAGCTCGTATTCAAAGCTGGGTGACTGCCCCTTGACCTGAAGTTCCAGGAAGCGCCGCTGGGCCCTGGCCTGGGGGTTGGCGGTGAGGAAGATCTTGCAGCAGGCATTCGTGAACACCACCGTGCCTATGTCGCGGCCGTCCACCACCCAGCGACCGCTGGAGCCGATGTGGCGCTGTTGGTTCACCAGCACCTCGCGAACACGGGCGTCCGCGCTCACGGGCGTGACCTGTCGGGTG
>CAIXHJ010000481.1 GCA_903919165.1 uncultured Holophagaceae bacterium | reverse complement strand
GGCCAAGCTCAGGAAGGTCCCCGCGTCAGTCCACCAGCCCTGGAAGGTGCCGAAGGTCAGTTGACCCTTGGTAATGTAGGCGTTGTTCACATCCGTGATTTCCATCTCGCCCCGGCCCGATGGCTTCACCGTGCGGATGATGTCGAAGACAGTCGCGTCATAGAAGTAGATGCCCGTAACGGACAGGTTCGACTTCGGGTGTTTCGGCTTCTCCTCGATGCCCAACACCTTGCCGTTCTTCACCTCGGCCACGCCGTAGCGCTGGGGATCCTCCACGGGCTTGAGCAGGATGCGGGCGCCCTTCTCCTGCTTCTCGAAGGCCTCTGCCTCGGGCTTCAGGCTATCCTGGAAGATGTTATCCCCGAGGATCACGCAGATGGGGGAGCCCCCTGCGAAATTCTCAGCCAGCCCCAGCGCTTGCGCTATGCCGCCAGCCTCGTCTTGCACCTTGTAGGTGAAACGGCAGCCGAAGTCCTTGCCGGATCCCATCAGCGCCACCACGTCCCCCATGTGCTCGGTGCCTGTCACGATGAGGATCTCCTGGATCCCTGCCTCCTGGAGCTTCCAGAGCGGGTGCCAGATCATGGGTGCCATCCCCACAGGCAGCAGGTGCTTGTTGGTCACCTTCGTCAGCGGAAAGAGGCGGGAGCCCGTGCCCCCGGCGAGCACGACGCCCTTCATGGGTTTCCCTCCTCGTGCGCCGTTGTGGGCTCGTCGTCATATCTATGCATTCGCGCCTGGATCCATGCCCGGTTCTGCCAAGCCCAAGCGCCCAGGCCCACCAGCAGGGCGGCCAGGAGGACGATGACGGATCGCGGGGGCTTGCTCTTCTCGATAGGAAGATTCGCGGGGTCCAGCACGTTGAGGATGGGGATGTCGTTCTTCTCTTCCAGCAGGGCCTGCTCGCGGTTCATGGCCAGGGTGGTGACCAGCTGCTGGCGGAGGCGGAGCTCGGTTTCCAGGCGGCTGCCCTTCAGGCGCACGGCGGGGTCCCCGCTGGTCTGGTAGTTCCGGTTGCCTTCGAGGAAACGGCGGAAGGTGTCCTCGGCTTCGTCCATTTCGTGGCGGGCATCGGCCAGACGTGCCTCTGCGAATGTGGCCTTGGCTCCGCCCCGGGTGCGCCCCTTGTCCTGCAGGAAGACCTCCAGGAGCTTGCTGGCTCTGTCGACAAGGAGCTGGGAGAGTTCGGGGGACTTGGTCTCGGCACTGATGGAGATAACTTTGGATTTCAGATCCCGGGAGGCGGACACGAGGGTCCCCAGCTCCTTGAGCGCCCGGTCCATGTTCCTCTTGTCCACATAGGCATAGAGGGTGCCTTTTTCGACCCGCTCCGTCCCGAAGTGCCAGTTCCGGATGTGGTACTGGAATTCGGTCTGAAGGAGCTGTTCCCGCAGCCAGCGGCTGTTCAGGACATCCACGTAGTTGGCATCGTTGCTGTCCCCGACTGGCAGGCTGACGCCGAAGGCGGCGGCGGCGCTGGCGAGGCCCCCGAGGTTACCGCCCAATCCTTTGGTCTCCACGGGCAGCAGGCGGGCCTCGGACCGGTAGTAGTCGGGCAGGAAGAGCGTCACCAGGGCCGTGAGCAGGCCCGCCGCCAGGGCCCACTTCAAGGGCTTCCTCAGTCTGGTTTTGAGGTCCAGGGTGGGGGTTTCAGAGGGCTGTGGCATAAGGAATTAGGCTACCAGACTCGACTCTGAATGCCTTGCAAGGGGCTTGTGTTGGACGGCACAAAAAGGGCGGGATGGCTCCCGCCCTGTTCTTTGGTCACAGTTCCAGACTACAGGTCCTCGCCGTCGATCTCGCTCATGCCCTGGAGGTCCTCGACGTGCTGCGCCATGCGGGCGTACTCGTCGTCGAAGTCGTCGCCGCCCGCGAACTCGCTGAGGCTGGGCTCGGGGTACTCGCCCTCCTCGATGTCCAGGTTGCGGTAGTGGGCCATGCCGGTGCCGGCGGGGATGAGCCGACCCAGGATGACGTTCTCCTTGAGACCGCGCAGGTAGTCCACGCGGCCTTCCAGGGCGGCCTCGGTGAGGACGCGGGTGGTCTCCTGGAAGCTGGCGGCCGAGATGAAGCTCTCGGAGGTCAGCGCGGCCTTGGTGATGCCCAGCAGCAGGGGTTCGCAGGTGGCGGGCTGGCCGCCATCCTTGAGGGCCTGCTCGTTGATTTCCTTGAAGCGATGCTTGTCGACCTTCTCTTCGACGATGAGTTGAGTGTCGCCCACGTCGGTGATGAGGACCCAGCGCATCATCTGGCGGATGATCACCTCGATGTGCTTGTCGTTGATGACCACGCCCTGGGCCCGGTAGACCTCCTGGACCTCGTTGACGAGGAAGGCCTGGAGGGCCCGGTCACCCTGGACTTTGAGGAGATCGTGGGGACTGACGGCGCCTTCGGTGAGTTTTTCGCCGGCGCG
>CAIXHJ010000480.1 GCA_903919165.1 uncultured Holophagaceae bacterium | reverse complement strand
GGGATGACCTTGCCCACGGCCTTGGCCGCGCCAGTGCTGCTGGGGATGATGTTCTCCAGGATGCCGCGTCCGCCGCGCCAGTCCTTGTTGCTGGGGCCATCGACGGTCTTCTGGGTCGCCGTGGTGGCATGCACCGTGGTCATCAGGCCGCGCTTGATGCCGAAGGAGTCGTGGAGCACCTTCGCCACGGGAGCCAGGCAGTTGGTGGTGCAGGAGGCGTTGGAGATGATGGCCTGGCCCGCGTAGGTCTTGTCGTTCACGCCGAAGACGAACATGGGCGTGTCGTCCTTGCTTGGCGCGGAAAGGATGACCTTCCTGGCGCCGGCGGCGAGGTGCTTTCCGGCGGTCTCCTTCGTGAGGAAAAGGCCGGTGGATTCGATGACGACATCCGCGCCCACCTCTCCCCACTTGAGTTCAGAGGGATCCTTGACCGCCGTCAGGCGGATCCGCTTGCCGTTGACGATGAGCGTGCTGCCCTCCACGGCGATGCTGCCCTTGAAGCGCCCGTGAACCGAGTCGAACTGCAGCATGTAGGCGAGGTAGTCCGGTTCCAGCAGGTCGTTGATGCCCACGATCTCGATGTCCGGGAAGTTCTGCACCGCGGCGCGGAACACCATGCGTCCGATGCGGCCGAAACCGTTGATGCCTACTTTGATTGCCATGGGTGGTTCTCCTGAGTAATAGGGGCCCTCATCCAGGAACGCTTAGCAGACAGACACTGGGGGGCACGGGGGCACGGGAGCGCGGAAGCCAGATGGGCCGATTCCATGATGGCCCGCCGGCCTCCCGAGTCCAAGAGGCCATTGGCGACAGCGGGAGTCCACCACACAGAAGTCCTTTATTTGGAAAAGATAGCCTCGGGCGGCTGGCGGCGGCTTCAGGGTAGGTTGGTCGAATTGTAAAGTGTGGGCGCGGTGCCGGGTTCGGCCACCACGGCACCGGCGGATCGGCGGGCGGCGACGGAGGGATCCGCCTGCATGGTCTTGGGGAAAGCCCGGGGACCGAGGGGCACGCCGGGGAGGGTCCAGGGCGCGTGGGACCAGGGCTGGTGGGCCGTTCCGGAGGCATCAGGGTGGATGGCATCCGCCGCTCCCGCAGCGATGCGCACGCCGATCTGGATCAGCTGGCCCAGCATCCACATCAAGGCATTGTCCGATAACCCGCTTTCGTGGTTCTCCGTCGGGTAGCCGCCGCCCACATCGCCGTGGGCACCCGGGAACAGCATCTGGACGATCCGGTCCTCGGGATCCCAGAGCGTGGGCGCGAAGTCGTTGCGCCGCTCATCGAGGGCCACCGCATGGAAGCCGTGCTGGACCTTGGCGCTCAGCTTGGTATCGGCGAATTTGAACGCATCCACCCGCTGTCCGCCGGCCACGTAGTCCGGGAAGCCCATGGCACCCACCATATCCCACACCCCCACCGCCGTGATGAGGCCCACCGGTACCAGGTCTGAATCCTGGAGGGAAGCGCAGGACAGGAAGGCCGGGAGATCCGCCACGATCTCGCCGAGGTGGGTGAGGCTGAAGGAATTGGATACGGTCGCTTGCCGCGAGCGGTACCAAGCCTGGGCGCCGCTGCGGTAGGGCCTGCTCCTTGTCGGTGGTGAGGGCCGTGCCCAGCAGGCCCTGGGAGGCGATGAGCCCGGCCAGGGCGCGGGCCGTGTAGGCGCCGCGGCTGAACCCGAGGATGACGATGCGGTCGCCGGGCGCGAAGTTGCGCGAGATGAAGGTGTAGCCCCGGACGATGCGCGAGATGATGCCCGCGCCGAAGGCCCCGCCCATGATTCTGATGATGGGGTTGCGGGAATCGCCCACGCCGTGGAGGTACTTGGCGACCTGGGTTGTGAGGCCTGCCTCCACCAGCGCCTTTTCCTGCTCATCCGCCAATAGCAGCGAGTCCGGCGACAGCGCGCCATCCAGACCCGTGAAGAGCTTGTAGACGTTGGTGGGATCTGCGGTGTGGTCCTGGGTTTCGTCTTCGTTCGGGTTGTTCCAGGTACCATCCGCGCAGAACACGATTGTTTTCGGCAGGCCTGCCCCCTCGGCTGACGGAGCTTCACTCCATGGGTTCAACTACTTGCCTGCCGTCTGGGCCCGCATCTGCTCGGCGATGGTCTTGAAGTCGTAGGTCGGATAGAACTCCGTGCGGTAGCCGCCCCAGGCGGCGGTCTCGATGCTGCGGTTCACCTCGCGCAACCGCTCCGCTGGCACACGCAGCGTCACCACCTGGCCGACGCCCATCATCACGTACCAGGAGACTACCTCCACGCCCTGGGGCGGGAAGGACTGGTAGAAGCCCTGCTCCTTCAGCTGCTCGTTGATCTTCCCCAGGGGCCGCGACTGATCGTGCTTCAGGAAGATGGTCAGCAGGAAGGTGCCGTCGCCCACCGGGGTTGGGCTCGTCGCCGTCGCTGGTTTCGGCTGGGCCACCACCGGTGTTCCGGCGAAAAGGGCCAGGGAGACACCCAGCCATGCGATCCACCTGCCAGTTGTCTTCATCCGGGCCTCCTTGTTTTTTCTATGCTGCATTTGGTTTGCGCTACTTCATCTTCGACTTGAGCTTGATTCTGTCGCCCGCGACCATGAAATGGCCCATCCCAAGATGGTGAATCGTTCGCGGGGCCTTTACGGCGGTGTCCACCCAGGCTTGGACGACTTCCAGGACAAAGAAGCAATACTTGGGCACCATCCTGGTGTCGACCACCCGGCATTCGAGATGGGCAAAGCACTCAGCGATGAGCGGTGCGCCGACCAACGAAGCAGGCTCGGCGGTGAGGCCGAACCTGGCGAACTTGTCCACGCTTTCCCCGGACGTATTGCCGCAACCCACCACCTGCTCCGCAAGTTCCACGGTCGGAATGTTGATGACACATTCCCGGGTTGCCTTCAGCAGGCCGAAGGAGTGGTTGCGATTGCTGATCACGCAACCCACCAGTGGGGGTTCGAATTCCATCATGGTGTGCCAGGACATGGCCATGATGTCCTGGCGGCCGCCGCGGGCGGTCGTGACCAGGACAACAGGCCCCGGTTCGAGCAACCCGTAGACCTTCGACAGAGGAAGTGATTTTCTGCCCATGAAGTGAACTCCTTCTCTGCGGCCTGCTTTCCCACCGGGATGATTCGAACACCGTCTTCTCCTGGCCGGTGGCGATGACAGACGACCAGGCGTCGAAGGGTGGGGGCGGACCGTTCTCGGCAGCTGCGCTCAAGCGCTCGCGCCATAGCTGATGGAACCGGGACATCCGGGTCGGAAACAGGCGGTTTCCGAGGCGAGCGCCCAGCCGCATTGGGTCTCCTCCGTCAGGAGGTGCGAACCGGTCAGGGTGGGAGTGATGAGCCAGGCATGGTAGGCGTCAACGCCAAGGCCGAGGGCGTTCCAGGCGATGTGCTCGGGAGGAGCGTCCTCGAGCACGGTAGACCGGATGGATACGCCGAAAGTGCGCCAGGTGAAGGAACGGGCGAGCGAGAGGTCGACCGATGAACCGCCATCCAGGCGAACGTCACGGGAGTTCGGATACCAGGAGGGCCCCATGGCGGCGCGGACGAGCCAGGCCCAGACAAGAGCTGGAGCGGCCCGGGTATCGAACTCGTTGCGGACGTGCACAGGAGTTCGTGCAGGGTCGTAACGTTCAGGCCAGTGGATCATGTGCTACCTATGCGGCAGGCAATGCAGGCTGGGTGCGGGTTGAACGAAGGGTCAGGCATCGGCGCGCTCCCGTTCCCAAGGCTCGATATTGCCAGGGTGTGCCAAAAAGAGTGGGTGGGATTCGGGTGAAGAAATGGCACGCCACTTACGGTGCAATGTCGGGTTGCGTCTCGAAAGCTTCCTCAGTAAATGTTGGAATTCATACCACAACTGCCCGAAGGTGACGGGAATGAGTTCGCACTCCTGTATCAGAGTGATTTTTCTCGAATCAAACGAATATCCACGAGAACACGCTTCGATGTGAACGGCCTTGAGGTACGTGCTTATGGCCATCAGCGGCAAGGATTGAGACCAGAACCGGTCCAACTGTGGGTGATTGCGATAGCCCTTTGTCTCGCCCCGAAGCACAGCCTGGGCGAGGAGCGCTTCGCGCCACACTGCAACCAGGCCTTGCGGGTCAAGATACTTTGGATGAATCGACCAGAGCCGCATGCGCTTGCTCCGAGACCTTCCGGAAGAAGTCAACCAGACCGGGCGCCTGCACCTGGGTCTGGGCTGAACGGTGGGTTAGGCGGAAACGAGACATCATTTCCCCCTAGCTTCGATGTAAAGAGAAACGGCCAACGCTCCGCAAAAGAGGAAGGCAATGAAACTCATCCATTGGGGAACCGGGAAATGACCAATTTGCACATTCAACCGAAAGATCAACCGAAACAGATGGGCCAGAGAAACGACGCCAAGAAACAAGGTGGCAAGGAATGATCCGAATTTCATAGGGACCTCCAATGGATTTTCAATGGGACGCGCGCGGGCAACCGAATGAAGCTGACTGGCCCCGCCCGCGCCCAGGCAGTCAGCGGAGACGAGGAAGCGGCACGAAGAAAGGAGTTGCCAGACAATGCAGGCGGGGACAGAGTCGACCGGAGGGTCAGGTTGCTCGGGTTCATTTCCCAACACGGGGACTCACTATCGCCAAGGTTACGGTAGCTTTCGAGACAAGACGAGACTCCTCAGCCGTTCCACAGAACACTTCAGACTCCGCCACCGTCAGAGTGGACCCTGCCTTCAGGACCTTGGCAACACAAGTCAGATGGCTGCCTTTTGCGGACCGGAGCAGGTTGATCTTGAACTCGGCCGAAAGAACATACTGGCCCGGCCCTATCAAGGTAGCTGCGGCAGCCCCAGCAGTGGTGTCGGCGACAGTGGCTTGTACCCCGGCGTGGACAAACCCGTCTTGTTGAAGGTGTCGTTCTGCCAACACCAAGGACGTACGGCATTCACCTGGTGCGACTGACAGCAATCGAAGCCCAAGGTCTTTGGTGAAGGGCGCCGACAAGAAGATTCGCTCGGCCTCGCTTGTATTTAGGCCACTCATTCTTCCCTCCACGTGCGGTGTGCCGATCGGAAAGTGGACTCAGACTATTTGGGCGACTCGACGGGGTCGGGACTTGGGTGATGGTCAACCTGACACCTGACATCAGCGGCGCGCCAAAGGCAAGTCCGCTTGATGGGAATGTCAGGTTTCACGTGCTTCCTTTCGATGGTGGTTTGGAGATCAGGACTCGCGGCGTGGAGGAATGGAGTACGTGCCCACGACATGCGCGACAGGCTCGATGGAGCCTTCCGAATATAGGGACACCTCGCCAACAGCGAGCGCCCGGCCAACCTTCATGAGCTTGCACATGGCGATGACGCTTTTGCTCGCGGCCGGCTTTCTCAAGAAGTTGATGGTGAGGCTCGTGGTGACGGCCAGGGGAACAATGCCGATCTCCCCAAGGATGGCGACGTACAGCGCGACATCAGCGACACCCATGAGCACTGGACCGGAGACCGTTCCGCCGGGCCGCAACTCCTCTGGGCCTATTTCGTGCGTGACCGTAGCCCCACCGTTGCCAACCTCTTTGACGATGCACTTAGTCTGCGGAAACTCGACCGCTATGAATGCTGCGACTTCTTCCTTGGTGGCCATGAGCACTCCCAGTGAACCCTAACGAAAGAAGCTGACCGGACCCGCCTGCGCCGAGGCGCTGAGCGGAGCGGAGGATGACGGAACACGAGAGAGGAAAGCGGGCCGTGCAGGCGGAGTCCAGGTTGAGCGGAGGGTCAGGACGCTTGGACGATGGGTGGGCTTAGCGGCTTTGTGAATGGGGGATTGATTCCAGATTGCCATGGCTAGGAGTCAAAGCATGAAATGGCGGATTGAGCCGCACACGGAAAGAAGTTGAGGCGCATCCATGCGGCCGATAATGTTCCGGATAACGGAGCCCATGACCTTCTGTGCCCCAGTCATGCCAAGGTTTGCCGATTGCTGAACAATGAAACCAGCCTTGGCTTCCTTGAGAGGCTTCATGAAGTAGTAGTTCATACCGCTGATCGTCAATTCTTCGACAATCTCTGCGAGATCACTGCTGTGCTCGGTGGGATCCGGAGACTGTTCAAGGGTGGCGAGGAGGGTGATGGCCTTCTTGTGGAGGGATTCCGGGTAAAAGAAACGAAGAGATCGAAGGGAGGAGCCCTCAATCGATTCAGAGGATGATTTGGCCGTTCGTTTTTTTGGAGTGGAAGCCTTGCCAGTCGAGGGAGTCGCCATGCCAACAATGATACGCCAGACGGTGAAATCGATGCTTTCCGGGAGATGGGTACAAAGGGACTTTGCCGCCGATGGAGCGGCCTAACGAAAGCAGCTAACCGGCCCCGCCTGCACTGAGACGATGACCGCAGCCGTGGAAGCGGGAAGATGAGAGAGAACGGAAGGCAATGCAGGCGGGGTCCGAGTTGAGCCAAGGGTTAGGCATCGCGTTGGGACCTGCCTTGAAACCTTGCCATGGCCCCAAGTAGGGCAGACATTTCCCTTGTTTACCAGTCGAGGGCCACCCGCAATAGTTCCCCTTCTTGTCCGCAATTGGAATGGCTGGTGAGGCACACCATGCTGTACATCAAGCTGATCAAGGAACTGGATGAAATGCGCACGATGGCCTTTCCGCCGCCTTACGCGCTCATGGATTCCATCGAAGACGCCGAAGGACGCGGTGAGAATTGGTGGGTCATCCTGGCCTACGAAAGGGACTTTTCTCAGGCGGTTTGGGTGGCGGTATTCACGGAATCCGGGGAGTCACGGTTCTTCATGGATGGTGATCAACTGTGGGGACGATGGGACCCAAACCACGAAATATTCATCCCCGAGGAGGGGAGTCCCCTGGACCTCAGGGGCAGACCCGTGTCCCTGGCTGCAATCGAGGATGAAGAGGAAGAAGAGGATGCAGAGTATGTGGAAAGTCAGCGGAATCGTATGCCTCACGCTGCTCGGTGAACCGGCAGGGGGAAGAAGGACATCAAGCGATACCTAAGACGAAATAAGACGGTATGTGTTGTGAATAAACGAAGTGTCGATTTGCTTGTTTTAGCCAAAATCAGGGGACTGCGGGGTGGAGTCTTATTTCGTTCGATGGGGTCCCGTGATTACGGGGTGGGCAGTCAACAAAGAATGATACGGACCTCTGACGGGGGTCGAAGTACGCATAAAATATTGAGGGTGAGATTGAACTTCTGAAAAAATGTTCTTGGATCCGGTTGCGAACATGCAACTGCGCCCTAAATGGTTTCGGGTGACTTCCCCAGTCCCTCCGGCTCAGCCGCCCCGTCTCCTGGACCAGATCAAGTCTGAACCTCGTCTGCGCCATAGGAGCCTTTCCACCGAGGGCGCGTTCGGGAATTGGGTGCGGCGATTCATCCTATTCCACGGCAAGCAACACCCCAAGGATTTAGGTGCGGCGGAGGTCGAGGCCTTCCTCTCCCATCTGGCCGTTGAGAGGAAGGTGTCGGCCTCGACTCAAAACCAGACCAAGTCCGCCCTGCTCTACGGCCCAGGCCTGCGCCTCTTGGAGGGCCTCCGCCTGCGCGGGAAGGACGTGGCCAAGTCAGTTACGCCCCACGTCCTATGTCACAGTCCCAGGCGACCTGGTCGCGCTTAGCGGGCGGTCTTGAAGACGGGCCTGGTGGCGGCGTTGGCGATGGCCTGGCCCAGGTCGAGGGTGAACTGGGCCTGCTGCATCATGCCGCGCAGGTCCCAGGCGGGATCGTACTCGTCCGTGACCTGGTGGTAGCGCTGGCCGTAGGCCGCGGCCTGGACGCGCAGTGCGGGCACGTTCTCTCCGAGATAGTCGCTGCCACCGCCCACGGAGATGGCCGGCACACCCGCCTGCACGAAGCTGTAGTGATCCGAGCGGAAGTAGCCTCCGGCGGCGTCGGGTTGGGAGCTGGTGACGTTGAGGCCCGAGGCCTTGGCCACAGCCGCGCCCAGCTCGCCCAGGGTACTGCGCTCCCCGAAGGGCAGGCTCATGTCGCGCGTGGGCGCCACGAAGTTGAGGCTGTCCAGGTTGAGGTCCGCGGCGGTCCTTGCCAGGGGCCGGAGGGGATCCGCCACGTAGGCTTTCGACCCCAGCAGGCCCTGCTCCTCGGCGCACACGAAGAGGAACATCTGGCTGCGCCTGGCGGGCGCCTGGATCGCCGCCTGGGCCATGGCCAGCAGGGCCGCGCAGCCCGAGGCGTTGTCCACGGCGCCGTTGTAGATCCTGTCGGTCCCGTGCCCCGGGTGCGTGTCCTCGGCGGGCGCTTGGCCGATGCCCAGATGATCCCAGTGGGCGGTGTAGATCACGACCTCGTCCCGCAGGGCTGGATCGGTGCCCGGCACCACACCCGCCACGTTGAACTGTTCGATGGTGCGCACAGCGCTGCGCAGGGTCCCCTTCAGGGCAAGATCCAGGGGGACGGGCCGGAAGTCGCGGCTCTCGGCCTTCGCCCGGAGCGCGTCGAGATCCTGGCCGCCCTGCCTTGCCAGGGCGCGGGCAGCGGCTTCGGTCACCCAGCCCTGCAGGGGTGTGGCTTCCGATCCGGTGGCCAGGGAGAAGCGTTCGGCGTCCCAGCCGTTGCGCACCACGGGCCAGCCGTAGCTCGCGGAGGCCGTGGTGTGGATGAGCAGCACGCCGGCGGCGCCGCGCCTGGCGGCCATCTCGAACTTGGTGGTCCAGCGCCCGTACTGGCTCAGGTCGGGACCGTCGAAGAGGCCCGGCTCGGCGGCCGTGGGCGCGGGCTCGTTCACCAGCATGAGCAGCACCTTGCCGCGCGCGTCCAGGCCCTTGTAGTCGTCCCACTGGTACCCGGGCGCGTCGATGCCGAAGCCCACGAAGACCACGGGCGCATCGAAGGTCAGCTCAACCTTGGCGACGCCGGAGCCGAAGAGGATTTCCGCTCCGAACCTCGGCGTGGCGCAGGCGCCGCCGCCCAGGAAGCTGAGGGTGCTCTGATCCACCCTGGTCTTCAGGCCCAGCAGGGACACGGCCTGCCGGTAGGAGCTGCCCTTGGCGGGCTTGAGCCCCAGCACCTGCAGCTGGGTCTCGAGGTAGCGCACGGTGAGGTCGGCTCCGCGCTGTCCCGTCCCCCGGCCTTCCAGCAGGTCGTCGGACAGGAAGGCCAGGTGAGCCCGCAGCGGGGCCTCCAGGACCTTGGCAACGGGGGTCGTGGTCTGGGCCAGGAGGTTGGCCGCGACCAGGACAGGCAGCAGGAATCGCATGGCCCCAGCTTAGCCCGCAGGCAGGCTCCCGCTCCTGGAATTGAGGTCAGGGTCGGGGCGCGCGTCCCAGCTCGAACTGCACGGCTCCCAGCAGGGCCACGGGCGCGGTGACGGCCCGGAGGATGCTGCGGCCCAGGCTGACGGGCTGCCACCCGGCGGCGGCGAGGGCGGCGAACTCCTCGTCGGTGATGCCTCCTTCGGGCCCGCTGGTGAAGGCCAGATCCGCGAGGCCCAGGGCGGGATTCGCCTGACCCGTGGCCAACTCATAGGCCACCCACTTCTGGGGCGCCTTCCAGGTGAGCAGAGCCGCGAAGGGCATGGGGGGCCGCAGTTCGGGCAGCCGGTTGCGGTGGCTCTGCTCACAGGCCGACTGGATGATCCGCGCCCACCGCTCCAGGCGGGCGGCGGTCTTGGCGCCATCGAACTCGCTGCGTTGGTAGACCACGGGCTGGATGATCGTGGCGCCCAGTTCCACCAGGGGTGGGAGCCATTCGTCAAAGAGGCTGAGCTGGGCCGGGAGCGGCAGGCAGGCCTGCAGCTCCATGGGCGGCTCGCGCTCCTCGCGCAGGGGTGCGACCAGCCGGGCCAAGGCGCGATCCCGGTCCAGCGCGGCGAGGTCCGCGGTCCAGGCAGAATCCCCCAGCACCAGTTCCAGCGCGGCGCCGGGTTTCAGGCGCAGGGCCTTCAGGTGCCGGGCGGCCTCGGGGCCGAGGGGGACCAGGTGGCCCTCCAGGTTCGGCAGGGCATCCAGGAACAGACGGGGCAGGCTCATGGGGACATGATGCGGGATACCGTGACCGTCTGGCGAGGCATGGTTCCATGGCCAGGGGCGTCAACCCGCAACAGTTACCCAACCCAGATAAGCTGGACTCCTGGAGGACCCTTGGTCGACGCCCTGCTCCAAGCCGCTCCCTGGTGGGCTTGGTCCGGATTCCACGCATTCGTGTTCCTGATGCTGGCCCTGGATCTGGGCGTCTTCAACCGTCGCATCCACGCGCCGACCATGCGCGAGGCGGGCATCTGGAGCGCGGTGTGGATCGGCCTGGCGCTCATCTTCAATGGCCTGATCTTCCAGGCTGAGGGCCCGCAGAAGGGCCTGGAGTGGCTCACGGGCTATGTGCTGGAGAAGTCCCTCAGCGTGGACAACCTCTTTGTGTTCGTCCTGGTCTTCCAGAGTTTCCGCGTGGACCTGCGTCACCAGCACCGGATGCTCTTCTGGGGTGTGTTGGGCGCGCTGGTCATGCGGGCGGCGATGATCCTGGCCGGCACGGCGCTGTTGAACCGCTTCGAATGGATGATGTATGTCTTCGGCGGCTTCCTCATCTACACCGGCCTGAAGATGCTGGTGGTGAAGGAGGAGGCGGTAGATCCCGCACAGAACCCCATGGTCCGGGCTTTCCGGCGTTGCGTTCCCTTCGACGAGACCGGCGGCCATGAACGGTTCTGGGTGAAGCGTCAGGGACGTCGGTTCGCCACGCCCATGCTCCTGGTGCTCCTGACCGTCGAGATGACCGACCTGGTCTTCGCGGTGGACTCCATTCCCGCGGTCCTGGCCGTCAGCCGCGATCCCTTCGTGGTCTACACCTCCAACATCTTCGCGATCCTGGGCCTGCGGAGCCTTTACTTCGTGCTGGCCAAGATGATGGACCGCTTCCACCGCCTGAAGACCGGACTGGCCGTCGTGCTGGCCTTCGTAGGCGTGAAGATGTGCATCTCCCACTGGGTGCCCATTCCCGTGCAGTACAGCCTGCTGGTCATCGCGGCGGTGCTGGCGGGCAGCGTCATCGCCAGCCTGGCCTGGCCCGCGGAGCAGGACGGAGCCCCATGATGGATGTCTGGCGCCATACCCTTGAAGCCGCCCCGGTTTCTGGGCCCTTCGTGGTGACCCTCGGAACCTTCGACGGCGTTCATGCGGGCCATCGCGAGCTGCTGCGGATCGCCTCGGGTCGGGCAAAGGGACTGGGACATCGGGCTGCGGTGGTGACCTTCGATCCCCATCCCACCCTGGTGGTCGCGCCCCAGCGCAAGCCGAGGCTCCTCATGACCCTGGAGCAGCGGCTCGGCGCCTTCGAGGCCGAGGGCATGGACCTGGCCTGGGTGATCCCCTTCAGCCGGGCCTTTTCCGAACTGAGTCCTGAGGGGTTCCTGGATCGGATCCAGCACGTCCTGGCCCCCGTGGAGCTGCATGTGGGCCGTGCCTTCTGTTTCGGCCGGGACAGGCGCGGCAATGTGGGAACCCTGGAAGCCTGGGGTGCGGCCCACGGCTGCCAGGTGCACACACTGGCCCTGCGGGCACCGGATGGCGGACGCCTCTCCAGCACGCGGATCAGGGAGGCCCTGGACCGGGGTGATGTGGGGGCCGCCGCAGAACTGCTGGGCCATCCCTACGCCCTGACCGGCGTGGTGGTGGAGGGAGACCGTCGGGGCCGCCACCTGGGCTTCCCCACGGCGAACCTGGCCTGGGAGCAGGAGCAGCTGCCGGCCTTTGGCGTCTACCTGACAGAGGCGATGCTACCCCACCACGGGGGCTCCCACATGGGAATGACGAATGTGGGTGAGAAACCTACCTTCGACGGCCAGCGACTCACAGTGGAAACCCACCTGCCAGGCTTCGAGGAGGACCTCTACGGCGCCCGCATGGAAGTGCGATTTCTCCACCGCATCCGGGGCGAGGCCAAGTTCGGCTCAGTGGATGAACTGAGGGCTCAGATCGCGAAGGACGTGGCCGAGGGCAAGGCCTGGTGGAAGGATCACTTCGCCTGATTCCTTAGGAGCGGCCTTACCTTTCATGCGGATGTGCTTCCAATAGCTAGTGTGCTGGCCCTGAAATAGCGGGATCAACATTGGAAAGGGCCAGCACGCTTCCCCCAGCCAACGCTTGCGTTGTCTGGGATCTATGGTCATCGGGGCATGGCCCCTCTGGCGATCTGGCACGCATGCGTGCCGGATCTGTCACCCCATTGGGGGCACTGCCG
>CAIXHJ010000479.1 GCA_903919165.1 uncultured Holophagaceae bacterium | reverse complement strand
GTCCTTCCACGGAATGTCCCATGGCCACGCGGTCGCTCTGGGAGGACAGCAGGTATTGGGAAAGGAAAACGGAGATCTCCAGGTACTGTGCTTTGTGCAGGGGATCCCAGCCATCGAAACCAGCCGGATAGGAGGGCGTGAGTTCCTGCTGGCCTTCCAGAATGGTCCGCTGGAGATCCTCGCTGAAGAACCGCTTTGCCCTGGCCGTGGTGCGCCAGCGGATCTGGTGCGAATAGTCCGGGGCCTGCGTCTCCGTGAGCCCCATGCCGAAGAAGGCTTGCACGTAGTTCGAGCGGGACAGTCCAGCAATCCAGGGGTAGATCCGGTTGAATAGCCCCGGGCGGAACTGAGAATCGGGCCTGGCCGCCCAGAATCTGCGAATTTTGGCCTCCTTGAAGATGTCGTAACCAGCGAGAAATTCGTCGGCGCCTTCACCCGTGAGGACCACCTTGAACTGCTTTGCCCTTACGAGGCCCGAGAGGAGGAACATGGGGGCTGGAGACGTTCTGAGGATGGGTGTCTCGGTATGCCAGACTACATCGGGGAAAGCCCTGCCGATATCCGCGTGGGTGGCATACACCACATGGTGGTCCGTGCCCAGAGCCTTGGCCATGCGGCTCTGGTAGCTGCTCTCGTCGAATGCGGGATCCGTAAAGGATATGGAGAACGTTTCGAGAGGATTAGACGTGAAGTTCCGGATGATGGCGGTGATGGTGGATGAATCCAGCCCGCCGCTTAGATACGCGCCCACAGGTACATCTGCCCTGAGACGGATGCGGGTGGCGTCGATGAGGAGCTCCCGGAACTCCTCCATATAGGTTTGCTTGGACCGGATAGGCTCATCACCTTCTTCGGGGAAGGTCAGCTCCCAGTAGGGCTTTATGTTGATCTGGCCATCCTTGACGAGCATCCAGTGTCCGGCAGGGACTTCCTGGATGCCCCGGAAGAATGAGCGGGGCGAAAGGGGGCTCCAGAAGGTGAAAATCTGGTCAAGGGCCACCGGGTCTGCAGTGGGGCTGACACCGGGAGCGGCCAGGATGGCCTTGATTTCGGATCCGAAGACCAAGATGCTGTCGTTCAAAGTATAGAAGATGGGCCTAACCCCGAGACGGTCCCGGGCCATGAAGAGGGCGCGATTCCGCGTGTCCCAGATGGCGATGGCGAACTGACCGTTGAAGTGGGACAGGCAATCCGGACCATATTCTTCATAGGCGTGGAGTACGGTTTCGGTATCGCAGTTGGTGGAGTACCTGTGCCCCAGGCTCTCCAGTTCCTCTCGCAGTTCCGGGTGGTTGAAGATCTCCCCGTTGAACACGACCCAGAGGGTACCATCCTCGTTGGAGATGGGCTGCTGGCCGGAACTCAGGTCGATGATGCTCAAGCGCGCGCTGCCCAGCCCCACGGCCCGGTCCAGGTAGATCCCAAACTGATCGGGCCCCCGGTGGCGGATCATCCCCAGCATCTGGCGGAGGGAAGTTTCCTCCACGGGCCTCGCGCCACCCAGATCGTAGATCCCTACGATGCCGCACATCTAAGTAAGACCAAGTTTGCTGATCTTTCCGGAGGAGGTCATGGGTAATTCTGTTCTGAATTCAACGTATTTTGGGACCATGAAATCCTCCAGATGCGCCCGGCAATGGGCGATCACTTCGGATTCCGTCAACGGGACTCCATTCGATACGATGAATGCCTTCACCACCTCACCCGCTGTAGGATCTGGAACTCCCACCACCACCGCCGTGACCCCACGAAGCATTTGAAGAACATTCTCCACCTCTTTGGGTGCGACCTTCTCTCCGCGGCACTTGATAATGTCGTCCTTACGGCTGATGAAATAGAAGAACCCTTCCTCGTCCTGGCGGAACAGATCCCCGGAATAACAAAGACGTTCTCCAGGCAAGGGACCTTGGCGAAAACGCAGGGCAGTCGCTTCAGGGGATTCCCAATAACCACGCATCACATGCCGGCCCCGCACCACCAGCTCGCCCGTCTCTCCCGGACCCAGGCGGCGTCCGGACTCATCTTCGAGCCAAGCTTCAGTGCCGGGGATGGGGACTCCAACGGATCCAGGCCGTGTGGAGAGCTGACTTGGTGGAAGGTAGAGGGTGCGCTTGGTCTCGGTGAGGCCGTACATCGAGAAGAGGGTGACACCGGGGAAGGCCGCCTGGAGTTCGAGGATCTTGCTGGGAGAAAGGGCGGCCGCGGTGTTGGTGATGTAGCGGAGGCTGGATAGATCGAAAGCGCTCATGTCCATCTGGAGGAGCATGGCAAAAACGGTTGGAACCCCCGGGAATCCGGTGGGGCGTTCCTCCTGTATTCGTTGAAGGATCAAAGCCGGGTACATGAAGGAACGTTCGAGCACCAGAGTCGCGCCCGCCTTGAACGTCATCAGGAGTTGATACAGCCCGTAATCAAAGGAGAGGGGCAGGACACTGAGGACGATGTCATCGGCCCGGCTTTCCAGATAAGTCATGATGGATGTACTGGCGAAATCAACATTGCTATGGTCGGACATCACTCCTTTCGGCTCGCCAGTGCTTCCCGACGTATAGATCAGACACGCTAAATCCAGATCG
>CAIXHJ010000478.1 GCA_903919165.1 uncultured Holophagaceae bacterium | reverse complement strand
CCGGCGCCCGAGGACGAACTCACCCGCGCGGCCATGGAAGATCACGGGACCTATGACGTGCCAGACGAGCGGCCCACCGTCTGGCGACTCATCGTGGTCCTCGCCTTTGCCGTGGTGGCCCTGACGATCGTGTTCTGGAAGCGATAGGCCCGGCACCCCTCGCGCGGCGACGTGGGGTGTGGTTACGATCTCTGTTATGCCCAAACCCTGGGGACCCACCACCACCGCCATTCACGCCGGGAAGCACTTCAATCCGACCCGGGCCGTGACCACACCCATCTTCCAGACCTCGGTCTTCCAGCTCATGGAAAACCGCGAGGGCGCTGAGTTCGCAGCCAGCATCGAGCCTCCAACCTTCTATACCCGCTGGGGCAATCCCAATGCCAGTGAGGTCGAGGCCGTGTTGGCGGAACTTGAGGGAGCCGAACGGGCCCTGGTGACAGCTTCCGGCATGGCGGCGATCGCCCTCGTTTTCGAAGCCTTCCTGAAGCCCGGCGACCACCTGGTGGCCCCTGCCGCCATTTACTTGGGCACGGAACAACTCATCCGCCGATGGGAAACCGAGCGAGGACTGAAGGTCACTTGGGTGCAGGACACCCTCGACCTGCGCGAATGGGAAGCAGCGATCCGGCCCGAAACCCACATGGTCTGGGTGGAAACCCCTTCCAACCCGACCCTGGTCCTGACGGATCTGGCGGGCATAGCGGCCATCGGAAAGCGAGCTGGCATCCGTACCGTGGCCGACAACACCTTCCCCAGCCCCATCCATACGAAACCCCTATCCTTCGGCATCGACCTCAGCGTGGCCTCGGCGACCAAGTACCTGGCGGGGCACTCGGATGTGGTGGCGGGGGTCATTGCGGGCCGCGATGGAGATGTGGTGGCCTGCTGGCACCTCTCCAAAATCTTGGGTCCGACCCTGGATCCCATGGCGGCCTGGCTTCTGCATCGGGGCCTGAAGACCTTGGCCCTGCGCGTACGCCGTGCCTCGGACAACGCCCAGGCCCTGGCCCAGTGGCTACTGTGGCAGCCCCACGTGGCGCGTGTGGACTACCCGGGTCTGCCCAGCCACCCAGGCCATGAGGTGGCCGTACGGCAGATGGAATTGGGCTTCGGGGCCATGATCAGCTTTGAGCTGCGGGCAGGGTTCCTGGCGGGTCAGCGCTTCTGCGAGGCTCTGGAGGTCATCACCCGGGGGGTGAGCCTCGGGGGCGTGGAAAGCCTCATCCAGCACCCCGCCAGTATGAGCCATCTGAAGACCCCCCCTGACGTGAAGGCTCGCCTCGGCATCGCGGACGGCCTGCTGCGCTTCTCCGTGGGTATCGAGGATCAGCCAGACCTCATCGCCGATCTGGAGATGGGCTTCCAGGCCGCCGCGGGGGCCCGCTGAGGGTTCGCACCCTATCGCCAGACTTCCCAGCGCCCTGTGGGCCAGCGGGCGGAAGCCCGAAGGAGCCAGGCAGCGGGAATGGGGAGATTCAAGCTTGGCCCGAGGGCCGGGAGGTCACTTTGGAATCGATGGAACTCGTCCACCAGGCCCTGGGATAAGAAACTGCCGGCCAAGGTGCCACCCCCCTCCACGAGAACACGCCCCACCCCCATGGCGGCGAGTTCGTAGAGCAGGTGACGCAAACTGCACCCTCGGCCCTCGGGTGGCAGGTGCAGATCCTCCACGCCCCGCTGCGGCACTGGATCCCCGGTCACGGCCCGGAACACCGGCTGGCCAGCCACCGGAGCCCAAACCCTGGCGATGGCGGGAAGCTGTCCATCCTCGTCCAGGATCACCCGGGAAAAACTTCGGTGCGGAGCCGATGGGGCGGGCCAGCGGTCGGTCAGTTGGGGATCGTCCACCTCGATGGTGTGCCGGCCTACGACCACGGCCTCCGAGGCCCGTCGCAGGGCATGGGCCAGGCGCTGCACGTAGGGCGGGGTCACCTTGGTGGTCTGGCCGACGGGCCCAAGGGACCCGTCCGACCCCAGGGCCAGTTTGAGGGTCACCCAGGGCAGCCCCGTGCGGATGTACTTGAAGAAGGGGGCATGAAAGCGGGTACAAGCCTCCCCCAACACACCCTCCTTCACGGCGATCCCCTGGGCTCGCAGGATGGCCAAACCGCCGCCGTCCACCCGGGGGTTCGGATCGCGGACACCCACCACCACCCGGGCAACGCCCCCCTGGATGAGGGCGAGGGTGCAGGGGCCCGTACGGCCATGGTGGCAGCAGGGTTCGAGGGTGACGAAGGCCTCGGAACCTTTGGGATCCTCCCCCCGGGCCTCGGCATCACGCAAAGCCATGATCTCACCGTGGGGGTCCCCGGCTCGGGTATGGACACCGGCTCCAATGACCCGCCCTTCCCGCACCAGGACACAGCCCACGGGAGGATTGGGGCTGGCAAAGCCAACGCCCTTGAGCCCCTCCTGGAGCGCGAGAGCCATGAAACGCGCGTCGCCTTCCAGCTCTGCTGGATTTGGCCAGGGGCCGCCCGTGGCCAGGGCCCAGGCGACCTCGGGTGTGAGTTCCAGATCAGGCATCCAACAACCCCTCCACGAAGGCCTCCGCGTCGAAGGGGAGGAGGTCGTCGATGCCCTCACCCACGCCGACGAAGGCGATGGGGAGGTTCAGCCGGTCCAGGATGGGTACCACCACCCCTCCCTTGGCACTGCCGTCCAGCTTGGTGAGCACCAGGTCGGTGACGCCAGCGGTCCGGGCGAAGACCTCGGCCTGCACCAATCCGTTCTGCCCAGTGGTGGCGTCCAGCACCAGCAGCACCCGATGGGGCGCCTCGGGGAGCACCTTCTGGAGGCTGCGCCGGATCTTGTCCAGTTCTTTCATGAGGTGGTCCTTGGTGTGCAGCCGTCCCGCTGTGTCGATGAGCACCCAGGGCGTACCCTTGGCCTTGGCGCTCGTGGCGCCATCAAAGGCAATGGCCGCTGGATCCCCGCCCATCTGATTCCGGAGGACGGGCACCCCCGCCCGCTTACCCCAGAGCTCCAGCTGATCAATGGCCGCGGCGCGGAAAGTGTCGCCCGCCACCACCAGCACGGCTTCCCCCCGCGCCTTGAGGTGTGCCGCCAGCTTGCCCAGGGTGGTGGTTTTGCCCACACCGTTGACACCCACCAGCAGCACGATCTGGGTGCCTGTGGCCTCGAAGGGCCGCGGGGGCCTCTGGTGCAGGATCCGCAGCAACTCATCTTTGAGCAGGCGCTTCGGGTCGATGTCGGCGTCGCCTTTCAGTTCAGTACGGAGCCGCGCCATCAGCTGGTTCACCGCCTTCACCCCCAGGTCGGCCTGGAGGAGCAGGTCCTCCAGCTCCTCCAGCTGGGCCTCGTCCAGGCGTCGCAACCCAAGCAACCGGCCCATGGGCGCCAGCACCAGCTCCTGCGTGCGCTTCAGACCCTTCTTGAACTGGTTGATCAGGCCGCCGAGCAGACCCACGGACACCTCGCGAAGGTCCAGTCTACCGAGCCCATGGGATGTTCCACATGGAACAGTAGAGCTCAGAGATCTGTGGTGAGCGGAGGCGGGGCCAGGGGCGGGATAAGGAGGGGAGCGGCAGCCCCCGTGGCCTGCCAGACCCGATCGGACCAGGGGCGAACCTCCCAATTGGCCCGCCCGGCATAGGCAACCCCCAGGAAGAGGATCGTATCCACGGCGCGATTCACCAGAAACTTCTCCTGGGCAGGCCGCAGGGTGCGGGGATCTAGGAAGGGGTTCTCTGTCACGGGCCACCGGGGAGTAGGTGGTTCCTGGAGGCGGCCCAGCTCATGGATGTCACAGAGAAGGACCCTGGGCGGGCCGAAGGCGTTGGGCGGCATCGCGGGTCCGAAGGCCAGGGATGGAAGCCGCAGGATCAATGTGAAAGCTTCGACCAGCATGGCGCCCTCCTCGGTAAGGATAGGTTCCGCACACCCGCCGAACAATACTTTGGCTGGGATTATTCCGCGATTAAACGGCCAATTAGCGCTTCTGCTTGGACTTGACGACTGGGGTGACCTCCGGTCGTTTCCAATCCACCAGGGCATGCTCGAAGACTTCTTCCACATGCTTCACGGGGTGGAAGCGCAGCTGCTCGCGCAGCTCTGGGTCAATTTCCTCGAGATCCTTCTGGTTGGCGTGAGGAATGAGGATGTCCTTGATGCCCACGCGGAGGGCCGCCAGGGATTTCTCCTTGAGGCCGCCGATGGCCAGGGCTTCGCCGCGCAGGTCGATCTCGCCCGTCATGGCCAGGGTGTTCCGCACGGGGACCCCCTTCAGCACTGAGAGAAGCACAGTGGCGATGGCGAGGCCCGCGCTGGGGCCGTCTTTGGGGATGGCGCCCTCCGGGAAGTGGACGTGAATATCCTGCTTCTGGAACACCTCGGGATCGATTTGGAAGGCTTCGCCCCGGCTCCGGATGTAGCTGAGCGCCGCCTGGGCACTCTCCTTCATCACATCACCCAATTGGCCCGTGAGCGTGAGCAGACCCTTGCCCGGCATCTTGAGGGCCTCGACGAAGAGCACGTCGCCACCCACCGCGGTCCAGGCCAGCCCTGTGACCACGCCCACCCGGGGGGCCTTCAGGCGCTCGTCCTGGAGGAACTTCACGGGGCCCAGCAGCTCATGGATGCTGACGTCATTCAGGGTGAATTTCTTCTTCAGGCTGTTCTCCGCGACCCGACGGGCCACCTTGCGGCAGACAGCGCCGATCTCGCGCTCCAATTGACGCAGGCCGGCCTCCCGCGTGTAGCCCGTGATGAGGGATTTCAGGGCCTTTTTCGGAATCGCAACCTGTTGTCGCGTGACACCGTGCTTCTCCAGCTGCTTGGGGATCAGGTGCCGCTCGGCGATGCCAATCTTTTCCTCCAGCGTGTAGCTGCTTAGGTAGATGACCTCCATGCGGTCCCTGAAGGCCGGGTGGATGGGTTCCAGCTCGTTGGCGTTGGCCAGGAAGAGGACCTGGGAGAGGTCCAGCGGCACGTTCAGGTAGTGGTCCCGGAAGGTGTGATTCTGTTCGGGATCGAGCACCTCCAGCAGGGCGGCGCTGGGGTCGCCGCGCATGTCGCGGCCGATCTTGTCCACCTCGTCCAGCAT
>CAIXHJ010000477.1 GCA_903919165.1 uncultured Holophagaceae bacterium | reverse complement strand
TCAGTCCCCAGTCAATCAGCGCTGAGTGAAAGAGGTCCTGCACCCCCACCGGCAGCGTCTTCAGCTCGTCCGAGGTGATGAGGATCCGCGTGAAAATATAGTCGTTCCAAGCCAGAATGAACGTGAAGATGGATGTGGCGATGATCCCCGGCAGGGCCAGAGGCAGGATCACGTGGATCACTGCACGCACGCGGCCCGCACCGTCCACCAGGGCAGCCTCTTCCAACTGCAGGGGGATGGTCTTGAAGAAGGCCCGCATCAGCCAGAGGGTGAACGGGAGACAGAACGAGGTGAAGGCCAGCACCAGGGCAAAGTGGGTATTCTCAATCCCCATCTTCTTCACCAGGATGAAGAAGGGGATTACGACCATGATGGGGGCGAACATGTAGGTGCACAGGATGAGCCCTGCGATCTTCTCCCTCCCTAAGTATTGGTACCGGGTGAGGCTGTAGGCCCCGGCGGCGCTCACCACCATGGTCAGCAGGACCGCCAGACCCGAGACGATTAGGCTGTTCCTGAAGTAGGTGAGGAAGCCAGTGGCAGTGAATAGCCGGTGAAAGTTGTCCCACGTCGGATCATTGGGAATGAATGACGGAGGCTGAGCGAATACCTCTGTGGGCGGTTTGAACGAGGTCGAAACCATCCAGAAGAAGGGAAAGGCAGCCTGAAGGGCCAGGAGAATCGCCCCCACGTAAAGGAGACCGCGGGTCGAGAGGTGTCGCAATCGCCAGCGATTCATCCGATGTCCGCCTCCTCGCGGAACAGACGGAAGTAGATGACTGTGCAGACCACCAGAATGGCGAACATGATTACGGCCAGGGCTGCGCCGAGGCCCGCCTGGTAATATGTAAAGGTTCGCATGTAGGCATAGACCGGAAGCGTTCGGATAAAACGTCCGGCTCCTGCGCCTTCGCCCATCAGCCAGACGGTGTCGAACTTGGTAAACATCCAGATGCTGCGAAGCAAGATGACCACGAACAGGATGCCCTGGATCTGGGGCAGGGTAATGTGAACAAAACGGCGTAATGCTGAGGCTCCATCTACCTTAGCGGCCTCGTATAGCTCTGGGGGGATGGTCTGGAGCCGGGCCAGGATGCTCAACAGAACGAAGGGGAAGAACTGCCAGATGCTCATGATAATCGTGGAAAGCATGATGTGATCGGCTCCCAGCCAACAGATCGGATCCTTAACCATCCTCAGAGCGACCATCCAATAATTGACGACGCCGAACATGTCGTTGAGCAGCCACTTCCAGAGAATCACCGCAACAATGGTGGGGACCATATAGGGAAACAGAACGATCGCCCTAACCAGACCCCGTCCTGTGAAGCTCTCATTCAGAATGAGGGCAGCCGCCACTCCCAAGACAACCTGGAAGACGATTGTCCATATGGAATAGACTATCCCAAGCCAGAGGCTCGACCAAAACTCCGCATCTTTCCACAGGTAGAAATAATTTTCAAGGCCGACAAAGCGTTCCTGAGGGAAGAAGGAGTGTTTCTCCAGGAGGCTGAGCCAGATGGAGTAGGCAACGGGGTAGAGGGTCAGTCCCAGGATCAGAATGAGAGCCGGGGAAATGGTCAGAACCCCTGCCAGTTGCTCGCGACGCTTTGGCTTGGTTGTGGGGATCCAGCGTGCCCACCTGGAAACACCGGGTTGGACAGTGATGGCGCCGGAGAATGGTTCCACTCCGGAGGACGCCACAGGTCGGGGTCCAGGATCAGATGCACCTTTCATTGTTCTCGTCTAAGGGCCAGCAGTGGCCGGCCGGACACACACCCACTTCACAAATTCGAGGCGAACATGTAGCTGGCCGGCGTTCTGCAGACGGCTTACCATCGCTTATAACCGAGCTTTGTAATCAACTCCTCAGCCCGGGCCTGAGCCTTGGCCGCAGCCTGTGCCGACGGCATCCCACGGACAGCATCCGTCACCATGTCCACGACGATGCCGGAACCAAGGATCTCGAGGCCGAAGGGGAGCTTCAGGTCGGCCCACTGGATGATCAAGGTCGGCTTGGCCAAATCCTTCTCGAAATAGAAGTAATCCATGTCCACCCATTCCTTCCAGCGCTGGTACATCTCGTTAGCCTGGTAAGCCTTACTTTTCTGCACGGACTTAAGTGTCGGCAGGAGATGGATCGGGACTGTGTGCAGATACTTGATGTATTCCTGCTCCTTGAAGAAGAACTTGATAAACTCGGCTGCTTCCTCCGGGTACTTCGCATTCTTGAAGATCATCCAGGGCTCGGCATCGAGCTGGGCAGCTGTCCCCTTCCCGGATGGTCCATGCGGCTTCACCATCACCCCGAAGTGCTCGGGATTGCCCGTTCCCTTGGGCGCGTACTTCTCGATGTAGCCGGCGCCCCGGCCGTAACCCTGGTAGAGCGTGGCGGCTTTGCCAGTGGCCAGGTTGGCGAAGGTGTCCAGATAGCCATGGCCCAACCAGCCGGGCGGCAGGACTGTGTCGTTGAGCTTCTTATAGAAATCCAGTACCTCGACGACTTGCTTCTCGGTGAAGGTTGGCCGACCTGTCTTGAGGTCGAACAGCCGGCCGCCGTTGGCCGCGGTCAGCTCGCCCACCAGGATGTTGA